>JAJSAA010000272.1 GCA_024274995.1 Deltaproteobacteria bacterium | reverse complement strand
ATATGCTGCGCCCCGCTGACGTTATACCAGACCGGGAAGGTAACAATTATCACAAAAATTACCAAGCCGGTTATAACCTTTCCTTTATCATACATTGGCATCACCTTCACTTCCGGCAAGGGCCTCAAACCGCAGTCCGGTTTCCCTCACCTCTTTTTCACCATCCATTATCAAGGCATTACCGACCAGTTCGGAAACACCGGTAACCTCAACACCTGGCACCCAATAACCCATCAAAGCGGTAAGAGTAGCTCGGTCAATGGCACATATACAGGAAAGAGTATTAACACCATATTTATCGTGAACATACTGCACAGCATTGGCTCTCGGCAGACCAGCTCGCATCCGGAGTTCCATAATCTCACCGGTATTCAATCCGGTTCCGGAACCGCAGCAGAAGGTTTTCTCCCGAATAGTGTTTTCAGGCATCTCATGAATTTTATTAACCGCATGCTTCAGTATATAACGCGGCTCCTCCATCATGCCCATCCCCCGCGCCGTATTACAGGAATCATGGAAGGTCACTGTCCGATGATCATTACGGCTGGGGTCAAGTTTCAACTTCCCATGTCTTATCAGATCAGCAGTAAACTCACTTATATGGGTCATCTTGGTCGATGCCGCGTTATCAAAAACCGTCCCGGTAATGGGTGATTTAGGCACCTCAAGAAAATCGGCCGGCCCGGTCATAGTGCCCATGTACTGATGAACCACCCGCCACATATGGCCGCACTCGCCGCCCAGTATCCACTTAACTCCCAGACGCTCGGCCTCGGCATACATCTTGCCGTTCAGCTTCTTCATTAACTCATTGGTACTGAAGGAACCGAAGTTACCCCCCTCAGAGGCATAGGTACTCCAGGTATAGTCCAACCCGAGATACTCAAAGAGCAACAGATACCCCATGCAGTTGTAAATTCCCGGCTCAGCGAACAAGTCCGCCGAAGGAGTGATAAACAGGATTTCCGCTCCCTTCCGATTCCAGGAAGGGGTTATCTTAATGCCGGTAATCTCCTCAATATCCTCACAGAGATATTCAACATTCTCCTTTAAGGTATGGGGTTGCAACCCCATATGGTTACCGGTTCGATTGGAATTGGCAACCGGCTCCAGAACCCAGTTGATATTAACCGCCACGAGATGGAGTAATTCTCGACCCATCATGGTAATCTCGGCCGTATCAATACCATAGGGGCAGAAGACCGAACACCGCCGACACTCAGTGCATTGATAATAATACATGAACCAGTCTTTCAAGACCTTGAAGGTCATGGGCCGGGCTCCAGCCATGCGACCAAGAATCTTACCGGCCTTGGTGAACTCATGCCGATATACCGAGCGCATGAGCTCCGCCCTCATAACTGGCATATTCTTGGGATCACCGGTACCAAGGAAGAAATGGCATTTATCGGCGCAGGCTCCGCAACGCACACAACAATCCATAAATATCTTTAAGGAACGAAATTTATCGAGGCGTTGTTTGAGACCATCAATAATTATCTCTTTCCAATTGTCAGGAAGCTTCCAGTCATCGCTCTCCACATCCCAGTCCCGGGCCGGGCCCATGACTCCTGGAGGAAGTTCCTTGCCAAGATAATCGACGATGCTCGTCTTGGCCGGATAACAATAGTTACCAGGCTTAAAGACTGCCTCTATATCCATCCAATCTTTGGTGGGAACTGCATGAGTCATCATAGATGGATCACGCGCAACACTAACCCCAAGTTCATCTGCTTTCATATCTGCCATTGTTCGTCCTTACTCTGCTGAGTTTACTGGAAGATTTGTTATTAATTTTCGCTAATTATCAAGGATCAGGCCTTCCCTTCCGCAGCCGGGGCTGCTTCCTCGGCCTTAGGCGGCAACTCTTTGTCTACGGGAATACCGGCCTCGACCATAAACTCCCTGAACTCATCCTCATAGCTGGCATAGGAATGAGGCTTGAGATTGGGATCATTCCAGGGATTAATGTGACGTACCATCCGGCTGTTATTAGCCAGATTCCTGGTCGGGTTCATAAAAATCCCGCCCATATGCATCAACTTACTGAATGGGAAGTAGATGAGCAGGGTGGAGACCAGAAAAATATGAATATAAAAAAGAGGACTGATATGACCGGCTATTGTGGGATGAAAAGTAGCAAGCCCCACGGCCAGTTCTTTTATATATATGATATCAGTACGCATAAAATAGCGCATCAGACAACCGGTGGAGGCAATGGCAAAGATAAGGAACAGCGGGAAATAATCGGCTGGCAGAGAGATAAATCTTGTCTTGGGCACAAAAATCCGGCGGCAGAAAAGCAACAGGAGGCCGGTGAGAATAACCACATCACTCATCATGATGGGCGGAGTGCCAATCTGCAGGAAGCCATCCCCAAAGCGCAGGATAGGAATAAAGAAGGGCATGGGATCGGTGAAGAGCCGCATATGACGCAGAATAATCACCAAAAAAGAGTAATGGAACATAAGCCCAAAGAGCCAGAGATACTTACTGGAGCCGTAACGCAGTTTCGGGCCGTCATAAATATCGGCCTGGGTATTACGGAACAAAGAGCGGAAAAGAAAGACCTCAAGGAACATCCTCTTCAGGACACCCCTCATGGTTGAGGGGCATTCGATCTTATTCTGCTTAATCCAGGGCAGCGAGTTCGCCTGGCCGCAGGTGGTGGGAATCCGAAAGGGCACCGGCGATTTAGACCAGCCCACCACCTTGCGGATAAAACCTACGAGAAAGATCGTAATTGCCAGATAAGGAATGACAATGCCAAACAATGAACTTAGTCCTGCCTCGGCCCCAAGAAAGGCGATGACGATAAGACCGATAACAGCGATGAAGGGATAAAGAATTTTCATTTACAGCTACCTCACTTAAGGTTTGACCACAGAACTAACAGTCACGAATGACCTTCAGCTCCATTTTTTCTGCATTATGTTTACGAATCACAGCCCCGGATGGACATCCACCCGCAACCACACCGGCATTACCACTCTTTAACTCGTCATATTTTACCTTATAGATCAACTCTCGAGCTGCCATATAAAGGTCAAATACCATGAGGGCCAAATTATCTATCTGCGTCTCCACCTTAAGCCACTGGTTGACGTCCACCTCCCCCGCCTCTTTAGCGCAGACCGCCAGAATTATCGGCTTTAAGTCATAGATAAAAGCCAAAGCCCTGGCAGGGGTAAATTGTTGGACAGCCCGCAGCTTAATGAACTGCTTGAGCTCCGGCGGAATCTCCTGCCCATCACCCTGGGCAATCGCCTTAACCATCTTCTCAAGCCCGGTACGGGCATTATAACCCAACGGATTCGCAAATTGATCCTGTTGCTTTTTAAAGAACCGTGCCCCGTCCTTGTGGTAGGTAGCCAAAACAGCATCAAGCCATTTCTCGGCAATTACCAACCGATTTTCGTCCAGCACTTTATTCAAATCCATCTGTGTTAATACTCACATTGGCCGATAAATAAAAATAATACGAAATAAAATGAACGGCTATTCACTTAATTTCAAACAGCGTTATCACGTTTTTTTATTTTTTTCAATAAAAAATTTACCTTTGTGATATAAGATATTTTTTTCGTCCCCTCATATTCTTGCATTCAACCGTTGGTTCGTGATAAGTTGAGCCACCGGAGAAGGGGTAACAAATACCATTTATACGACAAGGAAGTATAATGAGTTCCACAACAATCGGCATTCTGTCGGATACCCATCAAACCAGGATTACGCCTGATTTCAAAGAAAAAGTCAAAAAATGCTTCAGCAAAGTGGATATAATTTTCCATGCCGGAGATCTGACCTCACCAGATATCCTGGCCGCCTTCACCGGCCTCGGCAAGCTCCATGCGGTACACGGCAACATGTGCGATACCGCCGACCGCCGCCTCCTGCCCCGCCGCCTTGAGCTTGATATAAACGGCTTTAAAATCGGCCTGATCCATAAAGCAGTCAGTCAGGCCTACGATTTTGAGGCAGAGCTGTTAGACGAATTCGGCCCCATAGACTGCATAATCTACGGTCATACCCACCGCCCGGTCTGTCACCGCCTCGGCGAGACCCTGATCATCAATCCCGGTGCCTTTATGGGCAGCGGCCGTTTTGGAGCCCCCGGCACCTATGCCATTTTAAACATAGGCAGGGATTTGCGGGCCAAAATTTACGAGGTACCACGCCTGTGAAGACCCTGTGGGCACCATGGCGAATGTCATATATCCTTGGCCAGACAGGCATCAGGCAGGGCTGCATTTTTGATTTCCCCGCCGCCGTCACTCACGACGAGGAGGGCCTGCTGCTCTATAAAGACGAGCTTTGTGAAGTCTTGTTGAATCGTTTTCCCTACGCCAACGGCCATCTCCTCATAGCCCCGGCCCGGCATGTGGCTGACATAACCGGGCTCAGCGCTACCGAGGCCAATGCCCTCATGGCCATGCTCAAAGAGTCGATTATCATTCTCCGCCGCCATCTGCGGCCCGACGGCTTTAACAGCGGCCTTAATCTCGGAGCGGCGGCCGGGGCAGGACAAGCGGATCATCTCCATTTTCATGTGGTGCCACGCTGGCAGGAGGATCATAATTTCATGACCGTCACCGCCGAAATTCGCAGTATCCCCGAGCATATTGACAATACCTTCAATCAACTGCTGCCCGATTTCCAGGCCCTGGCAGCCCAAAGACCTGAAACAAAGGCCGGGGAGCAGAGAAAAGAGTAGCATGATTGGCTGGATATTGTTAAAAAACCAATGGTTATCCGGCTTCTATCCCACATAGCGCATGACTATTCAGGGCCGTTTATCCCTTTAGACTGAATAGACCCCATAGAGATTTAAATTATGAGCAAAAAATTAACCCCCATGCTCCAGCAATATCTGGCGATTAAGGCTGAACACCAGGATGCCATTCTCTTCTACCGCATGGGAGACTTTTACGAGATGTTCTTTGACGATGCCGTTACCGCCTCCCAGGTTCTCGGCATTACCCTGACCTCCCGCAACAGCAAGGCCGACAAGGATAAGGTACCACTCTGCGGAGTGCCTTATCATGCCGCGGCCGGTTATTTAAACAAATTAATCAGAGCGGGACTCAAGGTTGCCATCTGCGAACAGGTCGAGAACCCCAAAGAGGCCAAGGGGGTGGTCAAACGCGAGGTCATCCGGGTCATTACCCCCGGTCTCGCTACCAACGAGCAGCTCTTAGATGATAAAAGCAATCTCTATATTGCTGCGGTCAGCCCGCCGACTCGCAAAACTGGGCCCTGGGGGCTGAGTATTATAGACATCTCCACCGGTGAATTCATAGCCGGTGAATTTCAAGACCAGCGCACCATAGGCGATGAGATAATCCGCCGTCGGCCCCAGGAAATTCTCTACCCTGATCCCCCGGATGACGGCGAGAATTTTAATAATCTGCTCCAGTTTGTCCGTCAGGTACTGCCAGATATTTTTCTCAGTCCCCGCCCCAAGACCGACTTTGCCTCTAACTCGGCTCAAGAGATATTGACCGAGCATTTCAAAACCGCCAATCTGGCCGGCTTTGGCTGCGAAAATTTCAGCACCGGCCTGACAGCCGCCGGAGCCCTCTTCACCTATGTCAGCGAGACCCAGAAAACCGGCCTCTCCCATATCGCCAAAATCACGGCCATAGAGCTTGACAACCTGCTGATAATTGACGAATCATCACGCCGCAATCTGGAGATCACCCAAAGTATTGCCGATGGCAGACGGCAAGGCTCATTACTGGAAGTCCTGGATTTCACCCGCACCCCCATGGGTGCCCGCCTGCTGAAAAAGAACATCCTTGAACCCCGGCGTGAGCCCGCAGCCATCAACGAGCGGTTGGACACCGTGAGTTATCTCTACAAAAACACCACGCTCCGGGAAGACCTGCGGGAGATGTTAACCAAAATTCATGATCTTGAGCGTCTCAACAGCCGGATGGTTCTGGGGCAAGGCAATGCCCGTGACCTCACCGCCCTTAAATGCTCCCTCCAGGAGCTGCCGGGCCTGCGGGCCAAACTACAGGATGCGGACGACAGACGGCTGGGTGAAATACACCAAGAACTGGACACCTTAGACGATCTTGCCGCCCTTCTGGAGCGCGCCATTCGGGAAGAGGCCCCAGTTATTCTGCGGGATGGGAAATTAATCAAGCCCGGTTTTAATGCCGAGTTAGATGAACTGGTGGAGATATCCACCTCCGGCAAACGCCTGATTCTGGAGCTGGAAAACCGGGAAAAAGAACGCGCCGGGATCAACAATCTAAAAATAGGCTTTAATAAGATCTTTGGCTATTACCTTGAGGTAAGCAAGGCGCAGAGTGCCAAAGTACCGGATTATTTCATCCGTAAGCAGACTCTGGTTAACGCCGAGCGTTTCATCACCCCGGAGTTGAAGGAATTCGAAAATAAAGTGTTAGGGGCAGAGGACAAGCGGGTTGAGTTAGAATACCGGCTCTTCACCGAGATCAGGGCTGAAGCGGCGGCCAAAAGCCCCAGAATCCTGGCCGCCGCCCGCCGCCTGGCCTGGCTCGATTTCTTCACCAGCTTAGCCGAGGCCGCCAGGCGCTACAAATATGTCCGGCCGGAGGTCAACGACAGCGGCGAGATCAAGATCAGCGAGGGTCGGCATCCGGTAATTGAGCGCGCCCTGCCCGCCGGGCGTTTCGTCCCCAACGACCTACGCCTCGATCAGCAGGAAAACGAGGTACTGATTATCACCGGCCCCAATATGGCTGGCAAATCCACCGTATTGCGCCAGACTGCCCTCATCGTTCTCATGGCCCAGATGGGCAGCTTTGTTCCAGCCCACAAGGCGGTAGTCGGGGCCGTTGACCGTATCTTCACCAGGGTGGGAGCTATGGACAATCTCCGCCAGGGGCAGTCCACCTTTATGGTGGAGATGAACGAAACTGCCAATATCTTAAACAATGTCACCGATAAAAGTTTAGTCATTCTTGATGAAATCGGTCGCGGCACCAGCACCTTCGACGGCCTGGCCATCGCCTGGGCCGTTACCGAGGACCTGATAAACAAAAACGGCCGCGGGGTAAAGACCATCTTCGCCACCCATTATCATGAATTAATTGAACTAACTAAGGTCAGTAAAAGGGTAAAAAATTTCAATATCGCGGTGCGGGAATGGAATGAGAGGATAATTTTTCTCCATAAATTACTGGCCGGGGGCACCAATAAAAGCTATGGTATTCAAGTTGCGGCCCTGGCCGGAGTACCAGGCCCGGTAATCAAGCGGGCCAAGGAACTTTTAAAGAATATCGAGCAGGGCGAATTTAATCAATATGGCAAGCCCTGTATTACGGCCGGTGATACCGCCCAGACAAAACCCGGCGCTCCGACCCAGCTTGAGCTCTTCGCTCCGGCCGCCGACCCCCTGCACATTAAACTGGCCGGGCTGGATCCCAACCACCTGAGTCCCATGGAAGCGCTTACCATGTTATATGAATTAAAGGGCCTGGCCCAAACCGCCGAGAATAACGCTGATTAGTTACATGATTGTCATTCGTCCAAAAATCTACGCCGTAATTATCTTTACAGCCCTGTTGATCGCCGCCCCGCTCATGGCAGCCCCCTCCCTGGGCCATCTTACCGCCAAACGCTACAACCTGGCCAGATCCCGCTATAACCAAATAAAGTTCAGCCCCCGAGCCGCGGCCCGCTTAAGTAACTGGCAGGCCGCAGCCCGGTCCTTTGTCCGAGCCTACAAGACCAATCCCCATTCCGGCCGGGCTCCGGCCTGCCTCCTGACCCTGGGTCATATCTATTTCAAGATGTATAAACGCTTCGCCAATAAGGACTATCTGCACAAATCCCTCACCTATTATGACGACGTAACGAGCCTCTTCCCCAAACACCCCTACGCCGATGACGCCCTCTACCATACCGCCCGCATCTACGCCCTGGCCGAAGGTGACTATAAAGATGCCGCCCTCACTCTGGCCCGCCTGCTGGTAGTATATCCGAATGGTGATATGCTTAAAAAAGCGGCCCGGGATTTACTGCGCTGGAAGGCAACTCAGGCCAAAAAAGCCAAAGCCCGCACCGCCAGTATCAAGGCCGCGGCCCACAATGCCCGAATGACCCTGCCGCTGGCGGCCGCGCATCCCCTGGGTCTGAAAACAGCCGTTATCAAGGAGCTGCGTCATTGGTCAACCAAGGATTACACCAGAGTGGTCATCGAAACCTCCAAGCCGGTAATCTACAAGGGGTTCCTGTTAAAAAAGCAAAACGGCCACCCGCGCCGTCTCTATATAAATCTCAGGAACTGCCGGGTATCCCGCCAGATGCAAAAGACCATTCCCCTCCATAACGGCCTGCTGCGGCGTCTGCGTAGCGCTCAGTATAAACCCAATATAGGCCGGGTAGTATTGGATATGAAGAGTATTTCCGACTATAAAATCTTTAATCTGGAGAAGCCATTCCGCATTGTTATCGACATCAAGGGCGTGAAAAGACAGACCAAACTCCAAGCCCTTCTACCCGCCCCCTTAATCCCCAAAAATCCCACTCTGGCCCAGCAGCTTGGCTTGAGGATAAAGAGAATAATTATTGATCCTGGACATGGCGGCAAAGACCCTGGTGCCATCGGAGTCGGCGGCCTGCGGGAAAAGGATATAGTCTTAAAGGTAGCCAAAATGCTGGCTCGCAAACTGCGCAGTAGGCTGACCTCGCAGGTAATCCTGACCCGGACAAAAGATGTATTTATCCCCTTGGAGGAGCGTACTGCCATCGCTAACACCAAAGAAGGCGACCTTTTCATCTCCATTCACGCCAACGCCGCCAGATCTCCCAAGGCCCACGGCATTGAGACCTATTATCTTGATCTAACAAACAATAAGGCAAATATGCGCCTCGCGGCCAACGAAAATGCCACTTCGACCAAGAATATCAGCGACTTGCAGAAGATACTAAGTAGTCTCATGCATAATTCTAAAAAGCAGGAATCCGCCAAACTGGCCCATATCGTTAACCGAAACCTTGTTCAGGAGATGAATAGGGACTATGGCGGGATCAAAAATCATGGCATAAAAAAGGCACCCTTCATTGTCCTCATCGGCGCCCAGATGCCCTCCATTTTGACAGAGATTGCCTTCATCACTAACCCCGAAACGGCCAAACGCCTGCACCAGCATAAATATCTCGAAGACCTGGCCGACGGCCTGGCTAACGGTATTATCCAATACGCCAAGGCCCTGGATTTAGCCCGACGTTAGACCATCCGAACAGTTCAGTTACAAGTTGAGGGTAATTTGTAGCCCTTATTGAGTAGTTACATATATTTTAAAATAATACAAGATTTCGGGCTGAAAGAAGAGGTAGATAAAGCTGGCCGCGGCGAGAAAGGGGCCGTATGGAATGACGGTCTTACCACCTTTTTTTTGCTCAAGCATGGCAAATATCCCGGCAATCGTCCCCAACAGGGCCGAGGCAAAAATCACAAAGGGCAGGGCCTGCCAGCCCAGGAAAGCGCCAATCATGGCCAGCAGTTTAATATCGCCGCCGCCCATGCCTACCCGCCGGGTAATAAGATAATAAACCCCGGCAATGAGATAGAATATACCGCCGCCCAGCACAAGGCCAAGCCCCGCAGCCTGCCAGGTCAGAGCGGGATTGAGAAAGGAGGCGGCAAAACCAAGCACAATACCCGGCAGACTGATAACATCCGGAATAATCTGGTGGCGAAAATCAATAAAGATGATTACCAGAAGAGCGGCGCAAAAGACAAAATAGATCAGAAAATTCCACGAAATACCAAAATGTCCGTAAAGGGCATAGGCCAGGCCAGCCATGGCCGCCTCCACTAAGGGATACTGCCATGATATCTTCACCCGGCAGTGGCGGCAGCGGCCGCTTAGAACCATAAAACTTAAAATGGGGATATTTTCATACCAAGACAGGGGGGTATGACAGTGTGGACAGTGGGAGGCGGGGAAAACGATGGAGGCTCCATCCTCCGGCAGCCGCAGAATAACCACATTTAAAAACGAGCCGATAACAGCCCCGAGAATAACCACAAATATATAGTCCAAATCCATCTCCTTTATTTGACCGAAAAGCAAAATGCTTTAAAACACCTTTTCAGGTTGTCGGCAATGTAATATTCTTTATTATAGGTACTGCTGAACAGTTCCCCTGTTAGTTATATAATATTTGTAACTATTCAGCGAGGGCTACAAAGTACCATTAACTCGTAACTGTTCATCAGGGGCACTAAAATTTTATGCTGCCTCATTACTGTAATATTTCATTCATTATGAGTGCCGTAAATTGCAAAAAACGCAAAATCACATACCAGTTGAAGAGGCCATAAAGAGGCTGAAGGCCGAAGTAATCGCCCAGGATTGGCGGCTCAGCCCAAAAAGAGCCGTCAGCTTAGAAGAGGCTTTTCAAGGTCTGCGTCAGCATTTCAAGGCCCACAAGGCCATTCAGGCCATGCTGACAATGGCGGGCAGCGTTCTTGAACATATCAGGAAAAGAAACGGTAACCCGCCGGAAACTATTGATTTTCTAAAAGAAGCCATGGCCCATATCGTCAACCTCTATGAGGATCTGGACGATGAGCCCGGACGGGAAAAAACAGTTTTCGATACCCTTTTTAAACGTTTTCAAGATCTGAAGCAAAGGATCAAAAACCCTGATCAACCAGAAAATAAGGCCTCGGTTCCATTGCCGGCCTTGGAACCGGATGAACTGCCACAGGCCAAATCATCTCCCGCCGCCAGCCCGCACCGCCAAGGGCCGGATAATGAAAGTGCCCAGGTTGAACTCTTAATCACCGAACTCCAGAAGGCCCTTGAAAAAGCGGGGGAGGCGGGAAGCGCCATCAGAATAATGTTAGCCGAGGCCCTGAACACCGAACCTGCCCCGGAGACTGCTCCACCCCGCTCCTTGAAAACAGAAGCAAGGGCTGCGGCAGCAGAAAACAGCAAATTAACCAGAGCCAAAACCATGATTCCGTCCCCCGCCCAACCCTGCCCGGCAACTGACCTGCGAGAACTAATAATAAACGGCACCCATCTGGCCCTGCCCGCGGAGTGCGTCGCCCTAAGTCAAAGGCTTAAACCGCTAATCATACGCCGCTGCCTCAGCCAGAGCCAGCTGCCGCTAAAATATCTAAGCGGCTTTATGCAGAAGCTGGCTCCCCGTTTAAACAGCCGCCTGTCCGAGCTTAAAGAGAGAAAACTAAAAAAGCTCTCCCTGCCGCTTATAATCCCCAGGGGGCTTGAACTTGCGGCCCGACCAGATAAAGAGGCCTCCACCTTCGTGATTATTTCACACGAAAACTGGCATGGGGTATTGGCCTGTTCAGAGGTCAGCCCCAATAACTGCCTGATGACCAGATTCGCCAGACAAAGAAATGGCGATATTGCCGGTATCGGTTATATTGATGACGAACGACAGGTTCTGGTGCTTGATGCCTTGCAGATATTAAAGCGGGAAGGTTTTTTATTGTTGGCCGATTAATACAACTGCCGTTCCGGGATCCGGAACGGCCCTTCTATTTCAGGAGATTGACTATGGAACGGCGTAAAAACACCAGGGTATCCTTTCAGACCACAGCAGACATAAAATTTCCCAAGCACAATTATCAACACTGCGAAACCGCCAATTTAAGCCTCAAAGGCATGTCCGTTAAGGGTATTACCAATCATAAAATCGGTGAGAAATGTAATATATCACTGGCCCTAAGCGGCAGCAGCAGCCAGTTGCTATTGTATATGAAAGGCGAAGTTGTACGGGTAGAAGCGGATGGCATTGCCCTCCATTTCAATGAGATTGATCTGGACAGCTTCTACCACCTGAAAAACATCGTCTATTATAATTCCGATGATCCAGAGCGCCTGCATCTGGAACTTTAAGGTGGTAATTATGGCTTTAATGCAATTAACTATTGTTCCCATGGGCGTCAGATCCATTAGCGGTTTTGTGGCTGAAATCCAAGACCGGCTTAAAGCCTGCGGCCTTTCTTTTACCATGCACGACATGGGAACTATCATCGAGGGTGAGGCGGACGAACTTCTATCTCTGGCGGCCCAAATTCATCAAATGCCCTTCGCCCATGGAGTAAAACGGGTTCTGACTCAGATCAGTATTGACGACCGCCGCGATAAAGTTGTACGTTTAGGCGATAAACAAAGGGCAGTAAAAAAATTATTAGGGACTGAATAGATATGGCAAAAAAAGCAATCACCATCAGACGGGCACCATTCCTGCTCATCACCATCTTCCTGCTTATGGGGCTGACCGGCATAATGTTTAAGGAGCCCAGCCGGGTTATGCATCAGGCCTGGCAGGTCTGCCT
>JAJSAA010000271.1 GCA_024274995.1 Deltaproteobacteria bacterium | reverse complement strand
TGCAGGACAAACCCGGCAGCTGCCCCAAATGCGGCATGGCCCTGGAGGCCTTGAACGTCACCGATGATGAGGAGGATACGCAGGAATACGACTATATGCGCAAGCGTTTTATTTTTGGGGCCATTCTTACGGTACCATTGGTGATTATTGCCATGCGTGAGATACTGCCTGGCGGGCGGCTGCTTGAGAATTTGTTTTCTCCCAAGACGTTAGACTGGCTGGAGTTCTTTCTGGCCACGCCGGTTGTAGTATGGGCCGGGTGGACCTTTTATGTGCGGGCGGTGCAGTCGATTATCAATAGAAGCCTTAATATGTTCACCCTGGTTGGCCTGGGCGTTGCCGTGGCTTATACCTACAGTCTTGTCGGCGTATTTTTCCCGGAAATTTTCCCCGCCAGCATGCGGGCGGCCGATGGGGCGGTTGCTGTTTATTTTGAGGCAGCGGCGGTAATCGTCACCCTGATTCTTCTCGGGCAGGTTATGGAACTTGCCGCCCGCAGCCAGACTGGTACTGCTATTAAGGCCCTGTTGGGCTTAGCCCCCAAAACAGCGCGTCTAATTAAAGATGACGGCAGTGAAGAAGACATCCCCTTGGAGCATGTCAAGGCTGGCGATCATCTGCGGGTGCGGCCCGGTGAAAAGGTGCCGGTGGATGGAGTAGTTCTGGAGGGCGGTAGTTCGGTTGATGAGTCCATGATCTCCGGGGAGCCCCTTGCGGTCAGAAAAGAAGCGGGTGATAAATTGATTGGCGCCACAGTAAACGGTACCGGGGCCTTGATTATGAAGGCCGAAAAGGTGGGCAGTGATACATTGTTAGCTCAGATCGTCAAGATGGTGGGTGATGCCCAGCGCAGCCGGGCACCAATTCAGAAACTGGCGGATATGGTGGCTGGATATTTTGTGCCGACGGTTATTGCCATATCTCTCGTTGCCTTTGGGGCTTGGTTTATTTACGGGCCGGAACCACGCCTCGCCATGGCCTTGATTGCTGCGGTCTCAGTACTTATCATCGCCTGTCCCTGCGCCCTGGGACTTGCCACCCCTATGTCCATCATGGTGGCCACTGGTAAGGGTGCTGGATTGGGAGTTTTATTTAAGAACGCTGAGGCCATTGAAACTCTGCGCAAGATTGATACTCTGGTGGTGGATAAAACCGGCACTCTGACTCTGGGCAAACCCAAATTAACTTCTGTCATCTCGGCAGATGTGGAGGAAAAAGAGCTTCTGACTCTGGCGGCCAGTTTAGAAAAGAGCAGCGAACATCCTCTCGCTGCGGCTATTGTTGAAGGGGCTGAAAAGCGTGGAATTACCTTTCTTGAAGTAAAGGAATTTGATTCACATACCGGCAAAGGGGTATCCGGAACCATTAACGGTAAGGCCGTACTTTTCGGTAACCTGAAGTTGATGGAAGATTTTGCCATTGACGTAACAAGCTTGGCCTCCAAAGTTGAAGAGATGAGTAAAGAGGCTCAGACCGTGATGTTCGTAGGCGTTGACGGCCGTCTTGGCGGTATTGTGGCCGTTGCTGATCCGATCAAGGAAAGTACACCAGAGGCCGTTAAAAAGCTCCACGCTGAAGGTCTGCGGGTGGTAATGCTTACTGGTGATAATAAAGCCACGGCTCAGGCGGTGGCTGCTAAACTTGATATTGATGAGGTTGTGGCCGAAGTGCTGCC
>JAJSAA010000270.1 GCA_024274995.1 Deltaproteobacteria bacterium | reverse complement strand
GACACAATACCATGTTGATGTCGCCCGAGCGCGTTACAAGAACGGCATGGCCGCCAGGTCTGACGTACTCAAGGCCGATACGGAGAAGGCCGGGGCGGATCTTCTACTGATCCAGGCCCGCAGCCAGATGCGGATTGCTCACGGCCAACTGGCCAACGCCATGGGACTAAATCCTTCCCAATCGTTTGCGGTGGTGGAATTACCGCCAAATCATCAGCAGCAGGAATTGGCGGATGCCAAAAAACTTATGGCGGAGGCGGCCTTGCGGCGCCCGGAGCTTCGAGCCGCTCTGGCCAGGGTTGAAGCAAATCGGGCGCAAGTGAATGCAGTGGATGCCCGTTACTGGCCCGAGGTGACATTTAATGCCGATTACGGCTGGCGGGATCGAACATTCGTGCCGGAGCGTGATGAGTGGTCTCTTGGACTTGGTATTACCTGGCCGCTTTTCGACGGTTTTAACAGGGAATACACTAAGCTCCGGGCGAAATCCGACCTTGCCAGAACGGTTGCTGAGCATGCCAAGCTGTTGCGAGGAGTCGAGCTGGAGGTCTGGACTGTCTACTCAGAGTTGATTGAGGCCGACCAGGCGATTGAGGCTGCTCAGGCCCTTGTGACCAGCGCTGAGGAAAACGCCAGGGTTGTGGAAGGTGAATACAGGAATGGCGCGGTATCAATTATCGAGGTCACAGACGCCCAGACCTCCCGCACTTCGGCCAACGTTCGGCTGGTGCAGGCCAGGCTTGACTGGCACACCTCCATGGCTCGACTGGAAAGGGCTGTTGGGGGGCAGGAAGCAGGAATCAGGGGGCCAGACTCGGGGGGAATAAATTGCCCTGAGTCCGCACCTTCTGGAGCGGCGCAGGGTAACTATAACCAAGGACATTGATGGTGAAAAAACGTCAACGAAAGAAACTCTTTATTATATTAGCCTTATTGCTTGGCGTCATAACCGGCGTTAGCTGGTGGGTATTCGGCCGGAACGGGGCGGCGGAGAAGAACGAGGCTGTACAAATGGTCAGGGTCAGCCGCCGCAATGTTGCCTCATCGGTGCTGGCCACCGGTTCCGTTAAGCCGCGGGTGGGGGCTGAGGTCAGGGTGGGAGCCAGGATTTCTGGTAAGGTGGAGCATTTATACGCCAATATCGGCGATCTTGTGCAACAGGGGCAGATCGTTGCAAAATTGGAGAGCCGTGACCTCGGCGCCACGGTAAACCAGCGCCATGCCGAACTGCAGGTGGCAGAAGCAAAGCTCTCGGCCATAAAGGCGCTTGATCCTAAGAAAATTGAGAAGGCTGCGGCCGAAGTCGTTCAATGGCAGGCCACTAAGACTCTCACCCAGAAGGAGTTGATCCGGCAGGAGGATTTGCTGAAAAAGGACTTCACCTCAGAGCAGAGTCGGGATCAGGTCCAGGAGCAGGCAGCGGTGGCCGAGGCCAGGCTGACATCGGCTCTGAAGGCGCTCGATTTGGCAGAGACGCAATACCGGGAAGATTTAAAGCAGGCCCGGGCTGATGTGAATCGAGCCCGGGCGGCACTTGTTAATGCCCAGGTGAAGCGTTCCTATGCCACTATTACCGCCCCCCTCTCCGGCGTTATCGCCTCGGTTTCAACCCAGCAGGGCGAGACGGTGTCCGCCGGGCTCAATGCCCCGACCTTTGTTACCATCATTGACCTGAATCGTATTCAGGTGGACGCCTTTGTGGATGAGACGGATATTGGTAAGGTCAAGGTTGGTCAAAAGGCGATGTTTACCGTGGACACCTATCCAAATAAGGACTTCGCAGGTGTGGTTGCCGCAATTTACCCGAAGGCCGTAATTCAGGATAATGTCGTAAATTATGATGTGGTTATCGACATAAACAGCCCCTTCAAAAATCTATTGCGGCCTGACATGACCGCCAGCGTAACCATTTATCAAGATGAGCTCAAGGGGGTGTTGATGGTTCCCCGGCAGGCCATTATCCGGGACGGTGGCCGTAAATATGTCCTGCGGCAATCAGCAAATGGGCCGCCGCAGAAAAAAGCTGTTCAAACAGGTATAAGCAGCGGTAACAGTATTGAGATAATTTCGGGTCTTAATGAGAGCGATATGATTGTTATTGACAGTAGGGCGGCCGCTCCGTGAATATCACGAAGAGCTCACGCATCAGGAGCCTGCCGCAGACGACTCTTTCTTTGATTCTGCCCATAAAGGCAATGTACGGAGGTCAGTAAATGATAGAGCTAAAGGATATTACCAAGTCTTTTCAAAACGGTAAGATTCAAACAGATGTCCTGAAGGGCGTGACGTTTAGCGTCCAAAAGGGGGAATTTGTGGCCATTATGGGTTCCTCGGGCAACGGCAAAACTACCCTGATGAATATTATGGGCTGCATGATGCAGGCCTCCGGCGGCTCATACACCGTGGAGGGGGTGGATATCAAGACCCTGGATGACGATGAGCTTTCCGAGTTTAGAAATAAAAAAATAGGCTTTGTTTTTCAGTCCTTTAATCTCTTAGCTGGAACCAGCGCCCTGGATAATGTCCTCCTGCCCCTCGTTTATGCCCCGGAGTATCCGGATGATGCCACCGAAAGGGCCGAGCGCCTTCTGGCATCGGTGGGCCTGGAGGATCGAATCCATTATAAACCCGGTGAACTTTCCGGCGGCCAGCATCAAAGGGTCGCCATAGCCCGCGCCCTGATCAATGACCCGGCCATTATTCTGGCCGATGAACCCACCGGCAACCTGGATAGTGACTCGTTGAAAGAGATCATGGGCATTCTGCAAAAACTGCACGAGCAGGGTAAAACAATTATTCTGATAACCCATGACCAGAACATTGCCGCTTACGCGGGCAGGACAGTCTTCCTGAGAGACGGTAAAATATATGAGGGGGCAAAATGAAGGTAATAAAGATCATTGCCGAGTCCTCAAAGTCCACCTTAAAGCATAAACTACGGACAGTCCTTATTGAACTGGCCATTCTTGTTGGTATCGCCACCCTTACCGTGGTCGTCTCCTTAACCCAGGGTGCCAATAAACGCATCATGAAACGGATAGCTAACTTTGGTTCTGATGCCATCATGGTTCACTCGGGCGGTGGAAAAATGCATGGGCCTTCGACTGTCCAACAGGCCAACCTGACCAGAAAAGATATCGCTGATATAAGAAATATTGCCGGGGTGCGGTTCACCACTCCCATCCAGGTGGAATTGGATATGCCCTTGAAATACGGTAATCAATTCACTACTGCCTGGGTGATGGGAGTGGAAGCGAATTGGCAGGATGCCTGGCGGCGGGGTGCGGCCAGGGGCGCATTTATCAGCGATGCCGATAATGAACAATTGTCCAGGGTGTGCGATATCGGCACCACCACCGCCAAAGAGTTATTTGGCAAGATGAATCCTCTGGGTGAGAACATCCTCATCAGGAATGTCTCTTTCAAGGTCATCGGCATCCTGGAAAAGAGGGGACAGTCACCGGCCGGAACGGATTTTGACAACCTTATTCTTATTCCCTTTTCCACCGCCTCCAGGCGGCTGATGAATCAACCGCTCTATACCAGTATGCTGAGGGTTATAATCGCCAATCCTGCCCAGGCCAGGCAGATTGCCGGTACAATAAGTGGGATTTTACGAGAAAACCACCGCTTAGCCGCCACCGAGGAGGATGACTTCCGCATCAGCACCGCCGAACAGGTGGCTAAAATGATAAAAAGCACCTCCAAAACATTGGGCCTCTTTTTATGGCTGATCGCCGTTATATCACCTCTCGTCGGAGGTATTGTCCTGATGAACATTATGCTCATGGCGGTCTCGGAGAGAAAACATGAGATAGGGCTCAGGCGGGCCTTAGGTGCCAAGAAAAAACATATTATTTTCCAGTTTCTAACTGAATCGGTCATTCTGACCTTTTCCGGGGGAATCTTCGGCGTTGGCGTTGGGGTGCTTATCGCTTTGCTGATTCGCCATTTGGGTAAACCGATCAGCATAAGTTGGCAGCCTTTTGCAATCGCTTTCGTGATTTCAGTCCTTATCGGTCTGCTTTTCGGGGTGTATCCGGCCAAAAAGGCGGCAAATCTTGATCCGGTAGAGGCCTTGAACCAATAGTGAGAACCAGGCAGTGCCCTGTATTCAGCCAATGAACATAACGAAAAATATCATAATCTCCCAAAAAATCTTACTGGTATATAAGATACGAACAGCGCTATCTCTGTCGGGGATTATCATCGGGATTTGCGCGGTGATAATTATGGTGTCCATCGGCAAGGGTACGGAGGCGAAAATTATTGCCCAGATAACCAAAATGGGGAGTAATGTTCTGGTTGTTAATGCCGGGCAGGTGAAGATCATCGCCGGCCGGGCCCGGCAGACAAAATCAGTAACCACTCTTGTCCCGGGAGATGCTCGGAGTATTATCGAAAAATCAGTCAGGGTAAATTACGCGGCGCCGGCCCAGAATAAGAAGTTGCGGGTCAAATACGGCAATCTCAATACCACGACAAATATTGTGGGCACAACCGCTGATATTCTCAAGGTGCGAAATTACGCTCTTGCCCGGGGCAGATTTTTTGATGCGGATGAAAATAAGGGCTCGAGAAGGGTTGCGGTACTGGGGAAGACCGTGGTTGACAATATATTCGGGCACGAAAATCCCATTGGGGTAACAATCCGTATCGGCAGGGTTCCTTTTGTAGTTATCGGTGTCCTTGCCCCCAAGGGACTTGATATGAACGGCACCGACCAGGATGACCAGATAATAATACCGCTGAAGACGGCCTTAAGGCGGTTGTTTAATCTGACCTATATTAATGCCATATATGTGCAGGCCGGGGATAGTCGTGCCATGACCGGGGCGGAAGCGGATATTCGGGATATTTTGCGCCGGGCGCACCATATCAGACCAGGCGGCCGCGATGATTTTACCATTCAGAATCAGGCCTCGGTCTTAGACGCGCAGAGGGAAAGCAGCCAGACCTTTACCCTGCTGATAAGCGCTATCGCGGTGGTTTCCCTTCTCGTCGGCGGTATAGGAATCCTGGCGGTCATGCTTATTTCCATCCGGGAAAGGATAAAAGAGATAGGCATAAGAAGGGCGGTGGGGGCCAGGAAAAGCGACATCCTCATGCAATTTTTGGCGGAATCGTTACTCTTAAGCATCGGCGGCGGCATAATCGGCATCATTTTAGGAAGTGTCGTAGCTGTTATTATAGCAATCTTTGCCGATTGGCCCTTTACTCTGCCCCTGTCTGTAGTAGTAATATCTTTTCTGTCCACCATTATTATGGGCATCATGTTTGGAGTCTATCCCGCCGGCAAAGCGGCCCGTTTGGATCTCGTCAAGGCACTGCAGTTTGAATAGAGGTAATATTTAAGATGTGATAGCGTCGCATGTATTATTAATATTTATGTGGGGTCAGGTCTTCATTCTTGACATAAGCACCATGGTATAGGGGTGGTTTGCGAACCGCCCCTACGGAATCGGTATTGTGATAAAAAGCTGT
>JAJSAA010000269.1 GCA_024274995.1 Deltaproteobacteria bacterium | reverse complement strand
GTTATCAGGGCCGGGGCAGTTACGCTTAATTTTCCGGATACCACGGGTTATGCCATGCCCGAGGAGTTTGGGGCCAAGATCCGTTATCTCATGAAACATATTCCCAGTATTGACCGGGCTACGGTGAGTGTCCACTGTCATAATGACCTGGGGCTGGCCACCGCTAATTCTTTAGCCGCAGTGCAGGCTGGCGCCCGTCAGGTTGAGTGTACGATAAATGGTATTGGTGAACGGGCCGGTAATACGGCCATGGAGGAGATTGTCATGGCTCTTCGTACCAGGGCCGATCTGCTGGATGTTGCCACGGAGGTGGTGACGGAGCAGATCAGCGTCACCAGCCGCATGGTGAGTACCATAACTGGTATGCAGGTGCAGCCCAATAAGGCCATTGTCGGGGCTAACGCCTTTGCCCATGAATCTGGTATTCATCAGGATGGGATATTGAAAGAACGAACCACCTATGAGATTATGAACCCCTGCGATATCGGGCTTAATCATAATAATCTGGTTCTCGGCAAACATTCCGGGCGGCATGCCCTGCACGAGAAGATTAAGGCCATGGGTTATACCGTGAACGATGAGGAACTGGCCCGGGTGTTCGAGCGTTTTAAGGCGGTGGCGGATGTCAAGAAGGAGATGTTCGACGAGGATCTTGAAGCCATTCTCATGGACGAAGTGCTACGGGTACCGGTGAGCTATGAACTTTTGTCTCTTGGCGCCATGAGCGGCAGCAAGACCCTGCCCACCTCCTCGGTACTGATGAAGGTGGACGGTGTTGAGACCAAGGGCTGCGCTCTCGGCGTCGGCCCTATTGATGCCACTTTTCGGGCTATTGCCCAGCTCACTGGGACCAGCAGTAAGCTCCTCTACTTCGCGGTAAGTTCCATTACCGGTGGAACTGACGCTCAGGGCGAGGTTATGGTACGTATAGAGGATAACGGCACGGTGGTTCTCGGTAAGGGGGCTGATCCTGATATAGTAACGGCGGCGGCCAAGGCCTATTTAAACGGTCTGAATCGTCTGCAGTATTTGAAAAATAACAAATAAGGTTGAACTATAGATATGACTTTGAGTAAAAAAATGAACATTGCGGTGGCCGGGGCCACCGGAGCGGTGGGTGGAGCCATGCTTCAGACTCTGGCGCGTCGTGATTTTCCCATTGCTGAGTTGCGTCTGCTGGCCTCTTCCCGCTCGGCTGGTAAAAAGTTAGCCTTTCGGGGCCGGGAATATATCGTCCAGGAGATGACTAACGAGTCCTTTGCCGGGATTGATATTGCCCTGTTTTCGGCCGGTGCCTCTCGTTCCCTGGAGTTTGCCCCGGCAGCGGCAGCGGCCGGGGCGGTGGTGGTGGATAACTCCAGTGCCTTCCGTATGGATCCGGAGATTCCTCTCGTGGTGCCGGAGGTTAATCCCCATGCCATTGCTCAGTACAAAAAACGGGGAATTATTGCCAATCCCAATTGTTCGACAATTCAGATGATGGTAGCCTTAAAGCCCATTTATGATCAGGTGGGGATTAAACGCATCGTGGTTTCAACCTATCAGGCGGTTTCCGGCTCCGGGGCTCTGGCCATTGCCGAGCTGGAGAGCCAGATGCGGGACTGGGCCGCCGGTAAAGAGATTAGCCATAGCGTTTACCCGCACCAGATTGCCTTTAATTGTCTGCCTCATATTGATTCATTTCTAAAGAATGGTTATACCAAAGAGGAGATGAAGATGGTCAACGAGACTCATAAAATATTTGAGGACGACAATATTGCCGTCAGTCCGACGGCCGTGCGGGTGCCGGTAATTTACGGTCATTCGGAATCAATTAATATTGAGACGAGAGAGAAGATAAGCGCCGCCGAGGTTAAAGAGCTGATTCGTCAGGCTCCTGGCGCCAGACTGGTGGATGAGCCTGAAAATATGGTTTATCCTCTTGCCGTGGACTGCGCTGGTGAATTTGATACCATGGTGGGCCGGATCAGGGAGGATAATTCCATTGCCAACGGTATTAATATGTGGGTAGTGGCCGATAATATTCTTAAAGGCGCGGCCCTGAATGCGGTGCAGATTGCCGAGGTTGTGGCGGCCGATTACCTGTAAGGTGCGGATTATTGCCGGGAGCAATCGGGGGATGAGGCTCCGGGGGCCGGGAGGCAAAGGGGGACTGAAACTGCGGCCCACCAGCGACCGGGCCCGGGAGGCGCTCTTTAATATTCTGAGATTGGAGACCCTGCGCGGGGCTATGGTTCTCGACCTCTTTGCCGGAACCGGAGCCCTGGGGCTGGAGGCCTTGAGCCGGGGGGCGTCAGGGGC
>JAJSAA010000268.1 GCA_024274995.1 Deltaproteobacteria bacterium | reverse complement strand
CCCCACCTGGAATTCGGCCTCGGTACACAGTATCCAGCTTCGAACTCCGCAAAATGAGACATGTAATTCCTGCCATGGTCATAAAGAATTATTTTTGACCCAGTCAGATCTTACTTCCAAGGATCCAGCGGCTAATGAAAAAATCATCGTCCGGAAAATTCCTCCCCCAATCAAACGGTAAACGTTTGTCGGGAAACAAGGTATTAACAATTGGTTTTTTATTAAACAAGGAGGGATTCCATGAAGATAAAATTAATTAAAGCTATTTACATTATTGCTCTGTTGATTCCGCTGGGCTTTGTGCCGCCAGCGGCCTGCCGTTCCCTGCCGGCTCTTGTTGAGACGGGATGGCTGGCTAATAATCTCAATGCCAAAAACACAGTACTCATTGATACCAGAACACCATACAACTACAAAGTTGGCCATCTGCCGGGGGCGGTAAGCATGCCCTACGCTAAATTGAACGCCTACAATGACGATGAGGAATATCAATTACTGCCCCAGTCAACTGATCTTACCAAAAAGTTGCAGGCACTTGGCGTGAATTCAGACAGCCGGATAATCATTTACGACCAAGGTAACACCACCGGCGATGCCACCAAGGGGGCTTACGCAGTATGGGCCCTGGAGGCAGCGGGGCATAACAATGTCTCATATCTTAACGGTGGTTTTACCAAATGGACATTTGAAGGGCGGATAATAAACAATAAAAAGCCGACCCCTCAGCCTGGTAATTTCAAGGTTCAGATGAGCGACAGCAAAATAGCAACATTGGCTTATGTTAAATCCCATCTCAATTCCAAGCAGGTATTATTTGTTGATGCCCGCAACAGCGATGAGTTTTTTGGTACCCATAAAAGAGCTGATGTGGCACGTTACGGCCATATACCAGGGGCTGTTAGTTTGCCGGCACCCTTTCTGAATAATGCCGGGATTAACCGGGCTCCAGCCATAATCCTGCCCCTCAAAAAGCTTGAGGCCATGGTAGCGGGCATGGGTATTCCCCAGGACAAAAACACGGAGTTAGTTGTTTATTGTAACAGCGGCCAATACGCTGCTTTAGACTATTTTGTCCTGCATGATCTCCTGGGTTACCGGAACACGCGGCTTTATGATGGTTCCATGCTGCAATACGCGGTTCAGTACAAGCTGCCATTAGTAAAATATTCATGGGGCAGGTAAAGAGAATTCACCGCCCCAAAATCAAAAGTTGAGAGGAATAATTATGGATATAACCAAAAAAATCAGTACCATTCTACTGGGCTTGATTCTCAGTACCTCTTTGTTAGTCGGCACGGCCATGGCAGGCAGCAACTCTTTGCTGAGCGTAAAGTGGCTGGCCAAAAATATTAACCAGGCCAATATGGTCATTCTTGATGTGAGTGAATTCACTCATTATGAAAAGAATCACATACCAGGAGCAGTGAAGGCCTTTGGCCCCTGGATGACCATGAATCATAATTTTGTCGGTTTTATGATGCCTACAGCTTCTGACCTTATCACGATGATCAGAAGTTACGGGGTAAATAACAATTCATTTGTGGTAATCTATGACGAGGGTACTACTGCCGATGATACGGCCAAAAGTGCCAGAGCTCTGTGGACACTCCAGGCATTAGGGCATAATAAGGTCGCCATCCTCAATGGCGGATTTGCCGGCTGGGATCGCCATGGTGAAACAATTTCAACCCGTCCCGCCACCCCTGATCCCGGAAATTTCACCGGTAAGCTCATAAAGAGTATGGTAACTTCTTATAGTGATGTACAAAGCAAGCTCCATAGTCAGGGGGTAACATTTGTTGACAGCCGTCTCCCCAATCAGTACTTTGGTAAAGAAAAAAATAGTGAGATTGCGCGCTTTGGCCATATTCCCGGCTCCCTGCTGTGGCCGGCTTCATACCTGACCAATGCCGGGATCAATCTGGCACCGTCTTATTTTAAAGATGCCAAAATTCTACGGCAGATGGCAGCTGGAGTTGGAATTCCAACTAATAAAAACGCCGCAATTGTTACCTATAGTAACCATGGTAAGAGTGCGGCCCTGGACTATTTCGTCCTGCATGATATTCTGGGTTACAAGAATGTCAGCATCTATGACGGCTCAATGCTGCAATATGCCGTTACGAAGTCCCCCTTAAATACATTTCAGTGGGGAGGGCGGTAAGTAAGTAAACAGCATAATCAGGGGCAGAATGATTTTTTTTTTTGTTAATTATCTCAATCATTCTGCCCCGCCCTTCCGCCCTTGACCTGAAAAGAGCGTAACTTCAGGCAGGAAGCCCGACACCTGCCAAAATCACCACGCTGCAAAACATTGGGGCGTTTATCCCTGTCCGAACAACTGTAAGCAGTCTCCTCACTTGATCTTAGTAGCAACCCATTGTAAACTCTTATCCATTAGCTGTCCGTCAGCCGAAGCCTGCTTAGCGCTCTATTTTATGGATTACCACATTGATGCCAACAAACTACGACATCGCCACGCCACCAGCCCCTGAGAACAAACATAGCCTGAACACGGCCTTTCTCTGGCTGCTCAGACTACGCTGGGGGGCGGTTATCTGCCAGACATTGCTGCTCATGGCGGTCTCGTTATTTCTCAAGATCAGTCTACCCTTCTTAATAATTTTTATTATCATCGCCTTCGAGACAGTCAGCAATCTTCTGCTGGCTCATTACAAAGAGGCTGGCCCGCACAGAATTAATCAGGCCGTGGTCGTTATCATGTTTCTGGATGTCAGCCTTCTGGCCTTGCTCATCCACTATACTGGCGGCCCCATGAATCCCTTCACCTTTCTCTTTCTGGTACATATTATCATCGGCTCGTTGATTATGCCCCCTAAATGGTCATGGACTCTGGCGGTTTTCACCATGAGCTGTTATGCCATTCTTTTTCTACTGCCGGCCCATTCAGGAACCACAATGTCACCACCTCAACTGCTTTGCCATCACCAGTCAGGCGCCATGCCGATACCTACTGCCATGCGCCTCCATCTCAAGGGTATGTGGCTGGCCTTTGCCATTACCAGTATTTTCATTGTTTTCTTCGTTTCCAAAATTCAGGAGTCCCTGGAAGAATATCAACAAACAATAGGCCATCTGCAGAGAGCCAGAGAAAACAGTGAACGACTGGCCGCCCTGGCCACTCTAACAGCCGGAGCAACCCACGAGTTATCAACTCCCCTGGCAGCCATTGCCGTTGCCGCCGGGGAGATGCAGCACACTCTGAACCAGGATAATCGGCAGGATGAAGTCCGGCAGGAGCTCCTTGATGACACCGTCTTCATTAAGGATCGAATTAAGACCTGTAAGGATATATTAGGACAGATGAGTTCCGATGCCGGTCATCCCATGGGCGAGCAGAGCGTTTCATTTAATCTCGCTGCCTGTCTGCGAGAGATAGTCAAATCATATAAATACGATTCATTATCCCTGAAGATAGAGGATGAATCGTTAACAGCCCACCTGCCGCCCCAGACTTTCAGACGGGTAATAAGGAGTCTTATCAATAACAGCGTAGATGCCTGCAAGTATGGTAAAGCCATTACCATCTCCTGTCTGAGCGCAAAAGACGACCGTGAAATGATTTACATAAAAATCAACGATGAGGGCGGCGGAATGGATAAAGAGACCCTGGCCCGGGCCTCGGAACCTTTTTTCACTACCAAGAAACCGGGCAAGGGCTTGGGGTTAGGGCTGTTCCTCGCCAAGACTGTGGCCCGGCGTTATGGCGGTGATCTGCAAATACAAAAAATTAACCGGGGCACCAGGGTCATATGGAGCCTCGCCCGTGACCATATATCATGACAAGTATATTATTAGTTGATGATGAGGGCTTTTTCCGCCAACGACTGGCCCGGGCCTTCAAAAAACGAGGCTACGAGGTATTAGAGGCAGCTGATTATAACCAGGCCATGACCAGTATCAGCAACTGTCATCCGCAACTTGCGGTGGTTGACCTCAAGATGCCGGGCAAATCAGGACTTGAGCTCATCAGAGACGGCCTGAAATCAGTCCCTAAGCTCCAGATTGTGGTGCTTACCGGCTACGGTTCTATTGCCACCGCCACCGAGGCCATCAAATTGGGGGCCGTCTATTACCTGCCCAAACCGGCGGATGTTGATGATATCCTGGCAGCCTTTGCCAAAAATGATGGCAATGAAATTTCCACTCCTGCTGAATTCAAGGCTCCTTCGCTGGCCAGGGCAGAGTGGGAACATATAAACCGGGTCTTAGACGATTGTGGCGGTAATATCTCCGCCGCCGCCCGCCGCCTCGGCCTGCACCGCCGCACCCTGCAGCGTAAACTGCAAAAATATCCCCCTGCCACCTGAGCCATATCCCAGTCTGCTGCCGCAATAATTTGCCGCATTGTGATATTTTGTCATCAATGATAGTCTCCCCAAGACTATCATTGCGTCGTACTTATGCCCGGCATTTTTTCAGTGACTTCCAACGAACTCATTTTGCCATAAGGCTATAACTATTTGAAGTAACAGTTTAACAGTATTTATTTAGAGTGGTACTTTTTGTCTTTTGTAACTTAAGTTCGTTGTGTTTAGGATGCCGCTTGCGGTATAACTCAGCTTTTAATGAACTGCTTACAAAAAACTGCTTGAAATTAAGCAGTGAATTGAGCATAAAATTAAACTGTATCGGTTACGAGTTGAGGGTAATTTTCAGGTAAGCGCTCCATGAATACCCTGAAACGCTCGCATACGATCGTAGTCGTACCGCTACATTTCGAGATATTATAAAGTCAAGAGTGTGGTTTGTTGGGTGCTTATATTTTTAGCCCTCACTGAATAGTTGTGGTGCTTAAAAGTAAATCATTATATCTACCGCCCACGTCCGCTGGTGGGCACGGGCGGTGGTTTTTTTAAAAAATGTTCAAAGAGGAATAAAAAATGCTGATTACTATCACCTACTGCAACCAATGAAACTATTTACCCAAGGCCTCCAGTTTGCGAGACCAGCTGTCAGCCGCCATTGAGGCTGACATTGAATTAGTCCCCGGTTCCGGGGGAATTTTTACCGTTCAGGCCGATGGAGTAGAGATATTCTCCAAGAAAAAAGCCAAACATAATCCAGAGGCCGCCGAGATTATAGCCCTCCTACAACAAAAATTATGACATCCGGCCATTCATCTCTGGCCCTGCTTGACAAACAGGGCAACATTATCAAGACCTGGCCCCTGACCGCCCAGTCATCATTCCGCATCGGCCGGGGGACTGAAAACGATATCATCCTGACCAACAGCTGGACATCCCGCCAGCACGCCATACTCCAGCGCGAAGAAAACGGCCTCTTCAATGCCATTGATCTTGGCAGCTCAAACGGTACCTCAATCAACGGTCAGCGCATACACACCCCCACCCGCCTCTGCTCCGGTGATCTGATCGGGATCGGCAGCCGCACCACTCTCACCTTTATACAGGAAGGAATACCAGAACAGAAAGAAATTATTGCAGAGGACGATGAGCTGACTGTTGCCTTCCTGGAAAAAGATCAGGTGACCATCCTCATCTGCGATATTCGTGATTTTACCAGTCTATCAGAGGAAATTGGTGATAAAAGCATTTCTCAGATTCTCAAACTGTGGACAGCGCTCATCCAGACCGTCATAGACCGCCATCAGGGCAGTATCGACAAATTCATCGGTGATGCGGTACTGGCGACCTGGATCGGCCGCAATAATCTCTCCCGCAATATACACCAGGCCCTGTCCTGCGCCCTTGAGCTGTCACATGAGACCCTGAAACTTGGCAAAAGGGTAAATCTCAAAGAACCATTGCGGATTGGAGCCGCTCTGAATACCGGCGAGGCGGTAGTGGGTAATATCGGCGTGGAAGGCGGCCGGGATTACACCGTAATCGGTGATCTGGTAAATGTGACCTTTCGATTAGAGGAACTCACCGGCCGGATCGGCAAAGACGTTATAATCGGCGCCGAAGCCGCCAAAGAATTAAAGCCCCTGAGCCAATCACTGGCCAGGGGTAGCTATCAGGTCAAGGGCCGCCGGGAATCAGTAACGGCCTATGGGGCTGATTTCAACCAGTTAGAGACGCTTCTTTAACGACCGCCAAAAATTGCCGTTCCCACCCGCACCAAGGTAGCTCCCTCCTCAATTGCCGTCTCAAAATCACCGCTCATCCCCATCGACAGCCCCAAGTTATCTCCAAGCCTCAGGGTATTGCTGATCTCTGCCCCTAATTCACGCAGAGCGCGGAAATGGCGGCGGCTTTTTTCCACTTCCTGGCTATGGGGGGGAATGGCCATTAAACCACTTAAGCGCAAATGGGCGCAGGCCGTCACCTCACGGGCCAGATCCGCCGCCTCTTCCGGCATCACCCCCGCCTTCTGCGGCTCCCGGCCTATATTGACCTGGATGTAAACCAGCATAATTTTACCCATGGCAGCGAGATGACGTTCCAGAGCCAGGGCAATCTTTAAACGGTCAATGGTTTCCACCACATCAAATATCTCCGCCGCCAGCCGGGCCTTGTTGGATTGGATATGCCCAATACAATGCCAGCGGCAGGCCCCGGCCAACAGGGCAATTTTCGCCGCCGCCTCCTGGAGATAATTTTCACCGAACTCTAACTGCCCGGCCGCCAAAGCCTGCCGCACCATATCAGCGTTCTTGGTCTTGCTGACCGCCACTAAGGTAATCTGGTCAGGATTTCGTCCGGCCCGCCCGGCTGCGGCTGCTATTCTCTCTTTTATCCAACTCAGGTTTTCCTCAAGACTCATTTTCCCTCCAAAGCAAATAATTTTTCACAGTTCAAGGTGGTTTGCGCCGCCGCCTCTGCCAATGTAATACCCCTGATTTCAGATAGACACTGGGCAGTATAAAGGACATAGGCCGGTTCATTTCTCTTACCGCGATACGGGGCCGGGGTAAGAAAAGGAGCATCGGTTTCGATGATAAGCGATTCCAAGGGGATTTCCCTGGCCACCTCCCGCAGGGCTTCCGTCTTGTTAAAGGTCAAAACGCCGGGGAGGGAAATATAAAGACCCAAATCCACCACCTCCCGAGCCAGAGTCAGATCACCGGAAAAACAATGCATCACCCCCCGCTGCTGAAGGGGAGCCACCTGGCGAAGGATGGCCATCGTCTCCTCGTGGGCCTCTCGATCATGGATAATAACCGGTAATCTCAGTTCAGCGGCTAGCTCAAGCTGCTGCCGAAAGGCAGTAATCTGCTCCTCCCTGGGACAATACATTTTGGCATAATCCAGACCAATCTCACCAATAGCCCTTACCTTAACGGATCGGGCGAGCTGGCTGATCTCCGTTAGAGCGGCATCATCGGCCGCAGCGGCGGAATGAGGATGGATTCCCACGGCGCAAAATATGCCGGGGTGGGTTTCAGTTAGGCGCAGGGCAGCCCTGGAACTCGGCAGATCAATCCCGATGGTCATTATTTTGCTGACCCCGGCCCGTGCCGCCCGCTTAATAACCTCTGAGCAGTCAGCGCTATAATCCTCCATATCAAGATGGCAGTGGCTGTCAAAGAGCCGCGCCCCAGGCGGTAGCTCCGGCAGAGGTGCCCTGTTCTTCTTCTTTTTGACCAATTCTATTCCTCCGTTTTTCGTAATCTGAACCTGAAATCTTTTAGTGGATTTTCAATATGATACATAGTATAAATTATTAAATTTTGGATAAAATGGCTTTATATTAATCCTAAAAGTAAAATACAGGAGGTTAAAATGCTTAATTGTAAAAATCTATCAAAAATCGCCACGACAATACTTCTTGCTCTAAGCCTCACCGCCTGCGCCAATATGCGTACCGGCACCGGCAAAACTGGTTCAAGTGCTGCGGCCAAGGACACCACGGCCCAGAACGCCCCCTACTTCCCCACCAGCTTTAACGACTTTGAAGTGCCGGGTGAATTAAAGCTGGATTCCAAGCACACCATGTTTATCAACACCTCCTCCTTCACCGGCGGGGTTATCGCCCTTGCAGGCCGGGTTGAGATGGCCTCGCTGGCCGATTTTTTTGTCAACTCCATGCAGAAAAACAATTGGCGTTTAATCGGCGAAGTGCGCTACAACAACACCCTGCTGGCCTTCACGAAACCGAACAAGAACTGTATGATCTCCATCTACAGCGACTCTTTCGGCTATGAAACTAAGGTTACTGTTTATATAAGCGACAATAATCTTTCAAGCAACGGCCAATAATGGCCCAGCTGGCCGGCAAAAGAATTACCATCGGGGTCACAGGTGGTATTGCCGCCTATAAAACAGCCGAATGGATTCGAGCCTTAAGGCGGGAGGAGGCCGAGGTACAGGTGGTGCAGACCGAAGCCGCCGCCCGCTTCATCACCCCCCTGACCTTAGCCGCCCTCTCCGGCCGCCGGGTTTATGGAGACATTTTCAGCCCCGAGGATGCCGAGCTGATTCCCCACATCAACCTGGCCCGGCACTGTGATCTGCTGCTCATCGCCCCGGCCACAGCCAATACCATTGCCAAACTGGCCCATGGCCAGGCCGATAATCTGTTAACCGCCATCGCCCTGGCCACCAGGGCACCTGTACTGATCTGCCCGGCCATGAACAGCAATATGTATCTCCACCCCGCCACCCAGGCCAATCTTGCTTCTTTACGCCAATATGGCTGTATAATTGCCCCGCCGGCCGCCGGAGCCATGGCCTGCGGCGATGAGGGGCCGGGGCGGCTGCCTGAGTGGCACACAGTTCGGGAGTATATTGCCGCCGCCCTTACCCCCCAGGATTTACAGGGTATCAATATCCTCATCACCGCCGGCCCCACCTATGAGGATATTGACCCGGTACGTTTTATCGGCAACCGCTCATCGGGCAAGATGGGTTATGCCCTGGCCAGGGCGGCCCGCCAGCGCGGCGCCGCAGTCACCCTGATAAGCGGCCCATCGGCTCTTCCTGATCCGCCCACAATCACCACTATCCGGGTGCGCAGTGCCCAGGAGATGGCAAAGTTCGTCCACCAAAAAGCCCCCCAGTCCCAGATTATAATCAAGGCGGCCGCAGTGGCTGATTACAGCCCCTTAACCCCAAGCCCCCACAAGATAAAAAAAGGCACCATTAGCCTTGAACTTAAGCTTACGGCCAATGAGGATATTCTTAAATCACTAGGAGAATTAAAGGGTGAGAATGCCCTTCCCCTGCTGGTGGGTTTTGCCGCTGAAAGCCGTGACCATCTGGCTCATGGGCTGAAGAAGTTAAAGACCAAAAATCTTGATCTCATTGTTATTAACGACATAGGCAGCAGCCAAAGCGCCTTTGCCAGCGACAACAACCAGGTTATTATCATCAACCGCCAGGGTAAAAAATTAGAATTACCCCGACTCAGCAAAGAAGAAACCGCTCATCAACTTTTAGATCAAATACGCTCTATCCTGCCCAGTCCCTGACTTGCAGCCCCTTCAAACATAAGCGCCTGCCATTTTCCCGGTAACAGAAAACATTAATGACGAAACTGAGCCGGCGAGATTTGGTAGCGATTCATAATCTTTTGAAATGCCGCCCGGCTTAATCCAGAAACACCCGCAGCCTTGCTGACATTGCCATCCGTGCGGCGCAGAAGATTGACCATATAACGACAGCTGAAATTCTTAATAATCTTGGCCTTGGCCTCCTTATAACTGACTGTGTCCGGCAAATCAGCCATAATTTCATTAGCTGATTCCGGTATGCCGGGATAATAATTATGGTTCTTTATACTCTCCAGACCGATCTCGTCTCCCGCGCTGAAGACCACCGCCCGCCGAATTATATTCTGTAACTGCCGTACATTACCCGGCCAGGATCTACTCATCATCTCCTGGACAAATTCTGGTTGGAAAGCCTTCATGCCTACTCCCTGCTCTGCACAGGTCATTTTGGCAAAATGCTCCATTAAGCGCGGAATATCATCACGAATATCGCTCAATATCGGGGGATGAATGGTTACCACATTCAGGCGGTAAAAAAGATCCTCCCGAAACACCCCCTGCTCTATTTTCTTTTCCAGATTCTGGTTGGTACAGGCAAGTATCCGAACGTCTAACTTAATGGTCTTCTTGGCACCGAGAGGACGGATCTCACCCTCCTGCAGAACACGCAACAATTTAACCTGCACCGAGAGGGGAATATCGCCAATTTCGTCAAGACAGATAGTACCGCCCCCAGCCTCGATGAAAAGCCCCTGACAATCACGATCAGCACCGGTGAAGGCCCCCTTCTTATGACCAAACAGCTCACTCTCCAGTAACTGCTCCGGAATAGCCGGGCAATTAACCATAATTAGATTCGCATCCCGGCGGCCGCTCTCCTGGTGAATGGCCCGGGCGGTAAGTTCCTTGCCGGTTCCTGACTCACCCCTGATCAATACAGTGTAATTTGCCCTGGCCACCGCCCTTATATTATCATAAAAGCACTGCATAGGAGCTGTTTCACCGACAAAATCAGCAAAGGTGGTGCGATCCGACCGCCGCCGCTGCAGCTTGATCTTCTTTCTTATTAAACGGGTATTCTCCAGGCCATTGTTGAGCAACTGCAAGAGATTATGAAAGTCAAAAGGCTTGCATATGAAATCATAGGCCCCTCTTTTAACGGCCTGTACCGCGGTTTCAATACCGCCATATGCCGTCATCACTACTACCCCCAGGGCGTAATCAAGCTTTTTAAGCTCGTCGAGAAACTGAAAGCCGTCCATCGTCGGCATCCGCATGTCGGTGAGTACCAGATCAACCTGCCCTTTACGGGCTCGTTCCAAGGCGGCGAGAGAGCTGGTAAAGGTCTCAATCTCCACCTCGGGCAGTTCATCCTGCAGCATAACCCGCAGCCCATCCACCAATTCATGTTGATCATCAACTATTATAAGTTTTTCTGCCATGACAACTTTTAAACCGCCTACTTTTGTAAATAGTGCAATTAATAATAACCAGTAAACTG
>JAJSAA010000267.1 GCA_024274995.1 Deltaproteobacteria bacterium | reverse complement strand
GGCGGGGTAGGAGTAGTTTTCGGCTTTTTCCCGGCCAGAAAGGCCGCCCGCTTAAATCCCATTGAGGCCCTGCGCCACGAATAACAGCTGAGAGGTAAGCGCTCCATGAACACCCTGCTGAACTGGGGGCAATATTCATAACAGTTCACCAGGAGCACTAAAATTTTATGCTGCCTCAGTACTGTAAGAGTTCAACACGTCCCAGCCTGTTTCGCCCGCTGGTACTCTTTTAAACGCCGTTGATCCAGGGCCGCCTGTTCTGAACCTTTTCCCGCCAGCCGGACAACAGCCAAAATCTCCGCGATTATATCATCCATATGTTCAGGCAGCCGATAATATATCCAGACCCCCTTCCTCTGGTCATCAGCCAAACCGGCATTACGCAGATAAGCTAAGTGGCGTGACACGGTGGATTGAGGAAGATCAAGAACAGCCATCAGATCACAAACGCAAAGTTCACCGCCAGATTGCAGAATCCAGATAATCCTGACCCTTGTTGGATCGGACAATGATTTAAAAAGTTGAGTTATAGTTTTCACAGTAATGTGTTGTATCTGCATAAGCAAATATTGCAAGCTATTTTTACCTGCCACTTTAAAAACTGACTATTAATAATACAAGATTATCGGTAAGCGGCAATTAAATTATGGCATAAACGTTGACAGAACTGCATAACCATCTTAACCTAATCCACAACTCCATGGATTACTTTTATTAAAATCAATTCCGAGGAAAAAATGAATAACAATGGCTTAGAACTCTGCTCATCATCAACCGATTTGTCGAATCATGCCCTGCTCAATGAAGAGCAGGCTGTATCCTTAGAGAATACCTTTAAGATTTTGGCAAATAGCAGCAGAGTGCGTATTCTGCACGCCTTGGTCATTAAGAAAGAGATGTGCGTATCGGATCTGGCCCAGCTTCTAAATTTGAATACCACGGAGGTCTCCAACCAGTTACAGCGCCTGGCCGACCGGGGCATAGTGATATCCCGGCGGGATGGCTTAAAGATCATCTACCGCATCCTTGACCCCTGCGCCATTTCAGTTATGAATTATGCCTGGTGTCTGACAAAATGCGCCAAATGCCGGAAAGATCAACAAAATTATTTAAAGAGGATACCATGAAAAAAGGATTTATTTTACTGGCGGCGGCAGGGCTTATCATAACCAGCGGGATTAGTTATTCCTTTACCGTTCGGAACAGTAAGGCTGCAGACGCGGCTTCCCCATCGATTTCCACCAAGGTTCACAAAATAATCAATGTGAATGAACTGGCTGCCAATCCCGCCGCCTTTTACGGAAATATAAGGCTGCGGGGAGTGGTGGCGGGTGTTAATAAAGCCCGGAAAGTCTTTGGGATCATTGACGTTAGTGAGTTCAAGAGTTGTGGAACATTATTATGCGCCCGCTACACCCTGCCCGTAAAATACAGCGGGAATCCCCCCGAATTAAAAAGCATTGTCAATATAAGCGGCCGTCTAACCAAAAATAATAGGGGTATGATAATCGAGGCCCAAAACATTCAGGCCGCAAAATGAAGTGGTTAATTACCGCTTCGGTCTTTTGGGTAATCTTAGCGGGACATTTTATTTACAACGTCCCGGCGGCCAGCTCAACTTCGACGGTTAACGGCCAATGGGCCTCATACAATCTTGACCAGCCCCAGGAATCCCGCCTTACCCGCTACATACAAGCTGGAGATTACTGGCTTGGTCTCTCTTACGCCCTCGCCGGAGGTTTCGCCGCTTTTTGTCTGTTACGGGCAATCAAAAAAAGGCGGCAGGCCATCATAAGCTCCACCGGCGGTATCGCCTTGAGCGGTTTATTATGGGCGGGCGTTTGTTTTTTTACCGGTTGCTGCGGCTCCCCAATGCTACCCATATATTTAGGGCTCTTGGGGCCGAAATTTATCACTGTAACCAAACCGCTGACTTTTGCCATAACGGTTTTATCTATTTTCATCGGGGCCGTGATAATGTTTAAACAGCCGCGAATCAAAACAGGCGGTATTTAAAAAGGAGTACACCATGTCAACTCTTGTCTACATGAAAATACTTGAATTATCCCCCGACAGTTACGACAGCTGGATGCGTTTTCTTACCCTGGGCCGGGTAGACCGTATCAAAAAAGAAATCGCCGTCAACTGGATTAATCCCAACGATGAAATCCTTGAAATCGGTTGTGGAGCTGGCTCTCTGGCCTCCTTGATGAGCCAGCGCGGAGCCAGGGTTACAGCTATTGATATTTCGGAGAAAATGCTTGCCGAGGCCCGCAAAAACGTACCGGATGCCGATTTTTATCACCTGACCGCCCTGGAAATTGATCAATTCCCGCCAGGAAAATTCAACCGGATTGTCGCCACCCTCTCTTTTAGTGAGTTAACGGCGGAAGAGCTGGACATGGTTATTGCTCTCACGGCCAACTTACTAAAGACGGGCGGCTTGC
>JAJSAA010000266.1 GCA_024274995.1 Deltaproteobacteria bacterium | reverse complement strand
GCAGCCCAGTTCATCGACATAATCATCAACCTTGAGTCCAAGCTCCTCAAAACAGACCTTACGCACCAGAGAATAACCATTACTATGGATACCGCTTGAACCCAGCCCGATAATTTTATCCCCCACCTTGATTTCAGAACCGTCAATAATGGCATCGCGCTCCACAATACCAACAGAAAAACCGGCCAGATCATAAGCGCCGGCGGCATAATGACCCGGCATCTCGGCCGTTTCGCCGCCAATGAGTGAACATTTAGAGATCTGACAGCCCTTGGCAACCCCTTTTACCACGTTACTGGCCTGCTCTATATCCAAAACCCCCATAGAAAAATAATCCAGGAAGAAAAGCGGCCGGGCGCCGGAGACAATAACGTCATTCACGCACATAGCCACCAGATCAATACCAATGGTATCGTGACAGCCGCACAACTCGGCAATTTTCAATTTGGTACCTACACCATCGGTGGAGGCGACCAATACCGGATCCTGGTAACGACCGCTACCCAAGGCGAAAAGCCCCCCAAAACCGCCGATATCAGTTAACACGCCGCGTTGAAAGGTAGCGGCAACAAGAGGTTTTATATTATCAACAAAAGCATTGGCCTTATCAATATCAACACCAGCTTCGGCATATTTTGATTTTTTATCGGTCATAATTTTATGAGATTCCATATAGTTATAGTATTTTCTGCCCCAACAGCCTATCAAAGAAAAACACCGGGCAACCAACCTTACTTTTTAATCTTCGAGGCCACAAAAGTCAATTTATATTATCCTATTTTGCAGCTGGGGGAACTTAAATTATTCGCCGCCTGCGGCCCGGTTCGGCCTTCTTCCCACCAATATCGCCTATCGCTTTTATTAGCTTAAAAGCCCCCAAACCTCTGTTCAAGTAATAAATTAAGGCACTCATTTTTTTATTTTTTTAGCTTGCCTATAATACCACAATGTGGTATTTAATCATTTCATGTATTTCTTATTAACTTCTTATACTCTATAATTAGCGGTTTGTGTTATATTAAAACCGTTAATCACCGTCGGTGGTATTATGATTAGTGCTGAATTTCTTGCGGCCCGCAAGCGCTTGGGAAAGACCCAAAAAATAATGGCTGAGCTCCTGGGGGTCTCAATAAAGGCTGTCCACAGCTACGAGCAGGGCTGGCGTAAAATACCGGCCCATGTCGAGCGGCAGATATTTTTTCTTTTATCCAGGCTTAATAACGATGAGAAGAAGATAAGACCTTGCTGGGAGGTAAAAAAATGCCCCCCTAAACGCCGCAACAAATGTCCAGCCTGGGAGTTTCAGGCCGGTAAACTTTGCTGGTTCATAAACGGCACGATCTGCGAGTGCCAGGCTCGAAAAACCTGGCAGGATAAAATGTCCGTCTGCCGCCAATGTGAGGTCTTAATCACCCTGATAGAGAGCTTCGAAGAGCCAGATCTAATACAATTAGTAGCAACTATGCCCGACACAACGGGACGTGAAAATCATGGTTAGATCGTAACAGTTCACCAGGGGCACCAAAATTTTATGCTGCCTCTGTACTATAATAGTTCACCGGTGCCTTATATTCGGTGACTTTCATATGACTACATGAATAATCCGGGAGAGAAACAGCAGATGTCAGAATCTAAATTAGGTTTTAATACCAGGGCATTACACAGCGGCTACACCCCGGATTCCACTACCAGAGCCCGGGCGGTTCCCATATTCCAGACCGCCTCTTATGTCTTTGAGAATACCGAGCAGGCTGCCAATCTTTTCGCCCTGCGCGGCCCTGATTTCCCTGGGGAAATATACAATCGCTTCACCAACCCCACTTATGAGGCCCTGGAGGCTCGTATCGCCAGCTTAGAGGGCGGGCTGGCCGCCGCCGCCCTTTCTTCGGGGCAATCAGCCACCTTCATGGCTCTGCTTACTATTGCCAGTAATGGTGACAACATAGTGGCCTCAAATTCTATTTACGGTGGCACCTATACCCTTTTTGACCTCACCTTCCGCCAGAAATTCGGCATTGAGGTTAAATTTGTCGATCCCAATCCCCAGAGCATAAAAGAGGCTATTGACGGGAAAACCAAGGCCGTCTTCGCCGAGACCATCGGCAATCCAAAGCTTAATATCCTTGATATTGCCGGAGCCGCCGCAGTTGCCCATGATGCTGGCCTGCCTCTAATCATTGATAATACCTTTGCCACCCCCTACCTCTGCCGCCCCTTTGAATATGGAGCGGATATAATCGTCCACTCAGCCACCAAATGGATCGGCGGCCACGGCACCTCAATCGGCGGTCTGGTTGTTGATTCCGGTAAATTCGACTGGAGCGGCGGTAAATTCCCCGACCTCAGCACCGACGATCCCTCTTACCGGGGCGGCCTGAACTATTTGGACGAATTCGGCCAACTGGCCTATATTGTCAAGTTAAAGTCCCGTTTTACCCGAGACCTGGGCCCCTGTATGAGCCCCTTTAACGCCTTCCTCTTTTTGCAGGGCTTAGAGACGCTGGCCCTGCGCATGGAGCGTCACAGCGAAAACGCCCTGGCCGCCGCCCGCTTCCTCCAGACGCACCCCAAGGTAAGCGAGGTCATTTACCCCGGCCTGACCGAACACTCCAGCTATGAACAGGCCCAAACATATCTCCATAATGGTTTTGGCGGTATGCTGGGTTTCCGTATCAAGGGAGGGCTGGCGGCCGGCCGCGACTTTATTGAGAGTCTCACGGTCTTCTCGCATCTCGCCAACGTGGGTGACGCAAAATCGCTGGCCATCCACCCAGCCAGTACCACCCACTCGCAGATGACTC
>JAJSAA010000265.1 GCA_024274995.1 Deltaproteobacteria bacterium | reverse complement strand
ACTTATGGCCGCTAATCTCCTCTAAGGGATAACGCCCCGGACGGGCCGGGAAAATGGCTGCGAATTCAGAGGTCTGGGCCATTAGAACCCGGCTGATCTGCCGGGTCTTCAAACGACTGCTTTTTGACAACCCGGCGCTTAACTCCTCTATATCATGATCCAGTTCCTTAATCTGATAGAGACTGATTGAGGTACCAAAATAATTAGTGGCCACATTTTCTAGGTGATGAGCCTCATCAAAAATCACCGTCTGATAACGGGGTAGCACCTCGGCATGGCCAAAACGGCGAATAGCGAGATCTGAAAAAAACAGATGATGATTGACAATGATGATCTGGGCCTGAGCCGCCCGCTTACGCAGTCGGCCAATGAAACAGGCGGCGTTATCCGGACAACGGCTGCCAAGACATTTAGCGGTGCTGGAGCATATCTGCTCCCAGAGGGGCGAATCGTCTCCCAGCCAGGTCAATTCTGAGCGCTCGCCAATATGGGTATGAGCCAGCCAGTTATCAAGCAATTCCAGTTCCTCACTCCGTTTAAAGAGCAGCAATTGCGGGCTGGATAGAAACTGCTTGGCCCGGAAAAGACAGGCGTAATTGCGGCGGCCCTTGACACAGACAACCTTTACATCAGCCTTTATATGGCGCTGAATAAGGGGGATTTCCTTGTCTAAAATCTGCTCCTGAAGATTCAGGGTGCCGGTGGAAACCACAACTTTCCGCCCCCTGACAACCGCCGGTATCAGATAAGCCAGGGTCTTGCCAATACCGGTTTCGGCTTCTACAGCCAGCATTTCGGCCCGCTCCGGCAGGCTGTCGTCATGGCCGTCCAGGATCCGGGCCACGGCCCGTGCCATGGCCAACTGCCCCGGCCGTGATTCGTACCCGGCCAGGGCCTGGGCAAGCAGTCCCTGGGGCTGGAATATATGTTCAACGCTCTCTATAAAATCAGGCATGGAATTGGTAACTGTTCAACAAGGTCAGGGTAAATCCAGGAAAACGTACGTACTCGCGGATCAAGTGAAATGTTCAAGAGAATTAAGTCACGGGCAAACCATAAAAGCAAATTGTTATATGATATGTCCTGCATACCTTTTTAGCAGAATATCTTCAATGTTTTGTCTTGAATCTAAGACAGACAAAGCATAAATAAATGAGTCTTGAATCCTGTATATGACTTTCCAGGGGCGAATAATCATTTCCCGATATTGAGTTATACCTTGTTCGTATAGTTCTGGGACTATACGGCACTGTGCAGGCGAAAAATATAACTCAGTAACTTGCTCTTTTATTTTCCTTAGAATTTTCAGAGCGGTTATCCGGCTGTCTTAGGCAATATATTCAATTATTTTTAATAAATCATTTTCGGCAGTCTTAGCCCAAATAACTTTATATTGCTTGTTCATTCCGCTTTTATTTTTTTCTCAATATTGGCAAAAACATCTTCTTGAGCAGTAATGCTGCCATTCTTTATATCATTCTCGCCTTGCGAAAGTAACTTGAAGATACCTATGGCATTTCTCATATTTTCGTAACTATCCGGGTCTTGCAATACTGCTTTCGGCTCACCGTTTTGGGTTATTATTATCGGACGACGAGTTTCATTTATTTGTTTTAATGCATCTGCGGTTTTACTTTTAAGGTAGGTGATTGGTCTTATGTCATGGGTAATATTCATTCCTTATTCCTCCAGTTCTTTTATGGTACCATAAAAAGTTTCTTAGTCAAGCTGGGTAGAATTTTTATTTTCCTGCCGGGCAGGAGGCTCTTCTGATTACAGATTTCAAGAAAACCTCGCCACTCATACTTTCTTTACTTCAGAGCATCATAAATATTTAGTAAGTCCTTGACAATAAAAAAGGCTTGGCTGTAAAATTCAGCATGGTCTTTTGTTTTTCAAATGTGGCAGGCAGCCTCAAATAAAAAAAAGGGGGAAGAAATTATGATGAAAAATGTCAAAACCATATTGGTGCCCATTGATTTTTCTGATAACTCCAAAAAAATTCTGCGGGAGGCGGTAAGCGTGGCGGAAAATTTCGGTGCTAAGTTAGAAACGCTCTTTGTGGTACAGAGCTTTGAAGATTATTCCGGTTTTTTTGTTCCCCATATTCCCATTGATCAATTCCAGGCCGAGATGTTTGAAAGCGCTACTATAAAAATGGATAATTTTCTGGAAGATAATCTGGAAAACCCGGCAGCCTGCGGCCGCCACACGGCCACTGGTGATGTAGGTGAGGAGATTATTAAATACGCCCAAGAGATTGAGGCCGGCATGATTGTCATGGGTACGCACGGCTATAAAGGTATCGAACGTGTCCTTTTCGGTAGTGTGGCGGAGCAGGTGGTCAAAAACGCCCCCTGCCCGGTATTAACCATTAACCCATATCATAAAAAAATAGAGGCGGGTTAACATAAAAAGGCGCCGGAATTAACCGGCGCCTTTTTATTCCGTAAATCCAACCGCAGGGTTCTTCGTTAGGGACGTCTGGAAACAAAGCAGAACAAAGCAGGGGTCAGGCTTGACAAATGGGCGCTTGCCGGGGAAAAGGTATACAAAAGGTTGCATAAACTGTCACTTTGTGTAGACTTGTATTATGCGCTCTCTGAAACAGTTATCACAGCATCTTTCTTCCCTTGCAGATGAGGAACATTACCTTTTTTCCACCCAGGATCTGAGTGGTGCTCTGCCTGATTTGAGCAATTCTGCCTGGAAATCCCTGCTTAGCCGGGCGCATAAAAGCGGCTTGCTCAGACGCATGTGCCGGGGTCTGTATCTGTACCCCGAGGTGCAGTATCCGAAGGGCCTGGTTTTATATCATGCTGCCTCACGCCTTCGGGCTGGTGCGTTCAATTACCTCAGCCTTGAAACTGTTTTGAGTGATGCCGGGGTAATTTCGCAAATACCAATGAATTGGATCACCCTGATGACTTCCGGCAGAACCTACACCTATGGTTGTGGAGACTTCGGAAATATTGAATATGTCCATACCAAAAAAAGACCAAGGCGCCTGGGAAAAGAGCTGCACTACGACACCCGGTGTCGTCTATGGAGGGCCTCTGTCCCGTTAGCATACAGGGATATGTTGCAAACTAAGCGGGCCATGGATCTGGTGGATCAGGAGGCTATTCGTGAGTATATTTGACCAGTTGGTTGATCAGGCTCTGCGAAACCAGAATAAACTTTCTCCATTGCGGATTGTCGTCGAGAAAGAGCTGGTGCACCATGATATTCTCCGAGAAACGAGCATGGCAGGCCTGCTCAAAAAACTGACTTTCAGCGTGATGATTTAGCCAACCTGGGTCAGGTACTTATCCAACGGCTGGAAGAAAAATACAGCTTACAAGTCTCCGTCAGTGAACCAAGCAGGGAAACAGACAATGTGGACACGTGGAAGCTCAGGGTCGGGAGGAAATTTTTGCTGGTAAAATAGTCGCTTTCGCTCTGAGACCGAACAGGATCAAGAATCGTGATCTCTGGGATATCGGCTGGCTTGTCCAGCAAGGCGTTACATTGCCCCTTGAACTTGTTGCCAGGAAGGTACTAAACCACCGGTACACTGTTGCGGAGTTTCTTACTATTATCGACTGCCGTGTCCAGCAGTTGCAAGACTTTCCTGGTATTCGCAGATGTTTTACTACATTATGATTTTTTTTGGGTGTTCCTGGAGATAAGTGAAAAAATGATGATATTGGTTACCGGGGCAAATGGTTTTGGCGGGAAATCCTTGTGCGGTACGTTAATGCGGCGTGGCTGTAAGGTTCGCAGGGCGGTGCGGCAGGCATGGAAGTAGTAATTATCCGCTCACCACTGGTTTATGGCCAAATTCAAAAATTTTTGTCTTAAAAAATACTTGGCGGGTGTCTGCTATTAATTACAACTTTGTAAATTTTTTGGGATAAAGACGGATATTATCTTTCTGTGGTATTTTATTAAGGGCTTTGGCAAGCGGGGGCTAATATTATTGACTGCCGGGTGACCGCTTGTTATAGGTGTTCTGTCTTAAAGTTATCCGGAATTATACTGATTAGAGATAAGAAGAATACCATGACCATATATTCGGAAAGTCTGCTGGTGCATTTTCGCCGGGCAGAGGATATTAAAAAGCAGGCCATTGATTATCCGGCCATTGATCTTAACAAACGTCAGCTTTGTGACCTGGAACTTCTGCTGAACCGGGCCTTTTATCCCCTT
>JAJSAA010000019.1 GCA_024274995.1 Deltaproteobacteria bacterium | reverse complement strand
TCAGATAAGGAGTCCATGCTGCCGGTACCGCCGAATAACTGGCAGACCAGGAGACGCCCCTGACACTCCGTCAGCCGCTGCTGGTTGCGGAGGGTTTCATCCAGCCAGCCGGCTATTTTGAGCCCCATGGTTGTGGGCAGGGCTGCCTGGCCATGGGTACGGCCGATCATGCTCAGATCTTTATATTTATTCGCCAGCCCCGCCAGTAGCTGGATTATATGGGCGAGGTCGCGTTGAATGATGGCGCATATTTCTTTTAGTTCCAGGGCCTGGGCGGTATCCTGGATATCCTGGGTGGTGGCTCCGAAATGAATATATTCTCCTGTTTTGTCAGCGGTTACCCGCTGCCATTCCCGCAGAAGCGGCACCAGAGAATGGCCGGTGAGAGCAATATCATTTTTTATTGCCTGGAGATCAAATTGATCTAAGCAGGCGTTTTCCTGCAGCCGTTCAGCGGCGGCGGCCGGGATAATACCCAGCCGGGCCTGGCAGCGTAACAGGGCACTCTCCACCTCCAACCAGCGCTGCAGACGTCTTTTATCACAGAATATCCGCCGGGCCTCTTCCGTGGCGTATCCATGACTGAAAAAATCGGAATCAGTGATATGGGCGTGAATATCACAGGGGCTCATGATATCCTCCGGCCCGGTTTCCCCGGCGGCGGGCAGTCGTCTCCCTAATAACGTCATCCACAATCTGAGCTGCCAGGCCGGTATAGTTTTCCGGGTGATCGAGATTATTTAGATCAGCCGGGCTGAGAACATCCTTGATTTCAGGGTTGGCGCTCAATAAATCTTTTAATGATTGTTTTCCCGCCAGGGCCTGTTTGATAAGCGGGCTCAGGGCCTCATGAGCCCGCTTTTTACCCATGACCGCACTCAAACGGAACAAAAGCCATTCCGAGAGAATCATTTCTTTGTGGCTGAGAAGGTTGTGGCGCATGGCAGACGGGTTGACCTCCAAGTTACTCAGCACCTCTTGCAGGTATTGGAGGCTGGTTAGGGTGTAAACGGATATTTGGGGTACCGCCAGCCATTCCGACCACAGGGCACGGGGGTCGCGCTCATCTTCGTGGATCATGGCCTCCATAATAACCCCGCTTAGAGAACGGATGTGACTGTTCATGGCGGCAATCCGTTCACAGATTACCGGATTACGTTTATGAGGCATAGTACTGCTACCGGCTGATTGGCCGCTGGGTGGCGATTCTCGCAGCTCCATAATCTCGGTCTTGCCAAGTTGAAATATTTCATTGGCGATTTTGGCGGCAGTGGCGCTGAGCATGGCAAAAAAGCAACCGGTTTCGGCTATATTGTCGCGCGATGTATGCCAGGAGATGGTGCTGACTCCAAGACCTAATCTGTCCATGGTCAGGCGTGCCACCTCCCGCCCCTGTCTGCCCAGGGCGGACATTGTTCCCACCGCGCCGCTTAACTGACCCTTAAGCAGCCGGGGCTGGAGTTCTTCAAGGCGTTGGCAGTGGCGGCCCAACTCGCTGAGCCAGACTGCGCTCTTCAGCCCGAAGGTGATGGGGACAGCCTGCTGGCTGTGAGTACGACCGATCATTGCCTGATTACGGTAGCGCCGGGCCATATCAAGGAGTAAATCTTCAATCTGGAGCAGATTACCTTTGATTATTTCGAGAACCTGTTTAAGGGCGATTATCTGGCCGCTGTCAATGACATCCTGGGTGGTAGCGCCATAATGGACAAATTCACCGGCCGAACCGCAGGCCTGGCGCAGGGCTTTGATAACCGGCATAAGGGAGTTGCGGTTACGGGTATATTCCTCGGCAATGGCTGCCAGGTCAAGGCTGTTAAGCCGGGCCTTGTCCTGAATTATCCTGGCTGCCGCAGCGGGAATAATCCCAAGCTCGGCCTGGCTGAGGGCCAAGGCGGCCTCAAAATCCAGCCAGTTCTGGATACGGCTGGTTTCCGCGAATATATCCCGCCCCCCGGGGGTGGAGAATACATCGGCCTGTAATTTAAAATCAAAGGGATGAATTGGCATCTTGCTTTAGCTCCAACTGGTAAGGTTTACCACTCCGTTTTATATGCTCACAATATTTACAGGCCGCAGCGCTTAAGGAAATATTTAAGCGGCGGCCAATGCTGATGGTCTCCCGTACTATTCTGCCCATGGTCTCGTTCATATAGGCTAGCACCGCCGCCGCGCCGGGTGTCTTGTCGGGCGCAAATAGGCCATTCATGGATAATGAGCCGCCGCAGCCCGCCAGGAAAGAGGGCAGGCACGGTATCCGACGCTGAAAGAGGATGGCAGCCGCCTCCTCGGTTACGGCCAGGTTGGCTCCCGGCACCACGGCTTTGGCCTGAATATTAAAGGCGTTGGCGCTGGTAATGGTGTTTTCAATGGCGGCCGGAATCATAATATCGCAGGGGGTGTCATAAATAGCTGTTCGGGGTAGGCTGCTTATTCCAGGGCCGCTGAAATCAGGGGGTAATGTGGTGCCGGGATGGTCGAGGAGAACCGGTATGTTAAGATCAAAGCCCTCCGCGGCCCGCAGGCATCGATGGACATCTGCTACTGCCCGGATCTTAACCCCGGCGCTCAGGAGGGTGGCAATAGTGGCGCGGGCCAGAGTACCAAAACCCTGCACTGCGGCTGTAGCCCTGGGGTAAGGAATTTTTAGATCATCCAGGACGGCCAGGGCTGCCACGCCCACCCCGTATCCAGCCCTGATCCGCCCCAGTGACCAACCTGGCAGAGCCTCCTGATTCAACACCTCATAGCGTTTAAGAAAGTCCGGCAGATTCATGCCCTGGGCCTGGGCGATGGCCATTTTGACGGAGGGAATATCTAAGCGGGCGGCGATCTCTTCTAATTCCGCCATACTGGTGTTGAGATCAGGGCCCATGGAATAGTTTTGCTCAATACAGGGCTTAATGGCGGCCATGAAACGACACATGGCATCAAGCTTGCCGGGGGCGGTCGGGTCATAATCAATGCCGCATTTCGCGCCGCCAATGGGGAGGCCGATGATCCGCATCTTCATGGTCATATTACACGCCATTTTAATAAGATGGCTCTGGGTCAGTCCCTTTTGCACCCGCATACCTCCCGCCGCCATGGGGAAATTTAAGTCATCAAGCACCAGCCAGCCGTGAAATTGTTCCAGCGGATCAAGGTATTCGATTATCAGGGCTGGGGTGTCCTCCTGGTTCATGGTCTTGGTGAGGTTCAATTTTTTATTCCCGCCCCGGTTATTCTCGTGGCAGACAGAGGGGTGATAAGGGCTTTGCCCAGGTCTGGATCACGCTGGCGGTCAAATATTCCGGCCCTTATAATCCTATGATTATCCCCGCCCCACCAGTTGCCGCTTATCTGCAGATTCCACTTCTGTTTGGCACCTAATTTCAGATTATAATCATCATTGGCATAGATGTTATTGTTGATAATCGCAAGATGCCCTTCATTCCAGGGCTGGCCGGTATGGCCGGGGTCAAAAAAATCGACAATATTCTGCCCCGAAGGTACCAGGAAAATGCCTATATGATTATGGCTGATATTGTTAAACTTTATTTCCACCGGCCCTTCCATGCGGGTGAAGCGGATACCAATATTGTTGTCTCTGAATTCATTATGATTAATCTTGAGCTTGGCTCGTCCAAAACGTAATCCCTCGTTATTGTTACTGAAGAGACAGTTTGTCACCGTTGCGGTGGAAAAATGAACCTGCAGGCCGCTGAAGGCGTATTGAAAGCGGCAATGATCAATAACGCTTTTCTGGCCGGAGGTAAATAACAGGACATAAGACCAGTCTCGCGGTCGGGGATTAAACTCCGCGGAACGAAAGGTGATGGGCCTAATCGCTGACCCCTTGGCCAGCAAACGGCCCAGAACCCTGATTTCGCCGTCGCCCACTCCATCGTCATTCTGGTCAAGACGGCGGAAGGCAATTATGGTACCTGGGGATATGGAGAGGGTAACGCCCCGGCCCACCACCACTACGCCCTTAATTATAATCCGTCCAGACCAGGTGGTATCCCGGTGGATTACCATATTGCCGATCTCCGCTCCTGGCGTCACTGAGGCGTTAAGCGGTAATAAAAAAAACAGGATTAAAATAAATCTCTTTAGGGGGATTTTCATGGCATTATATGACTGACCTTGATCTGGATACCGGTTCGAAATTTACCGGTTCCAACCTTGATACTATGGTTGCTGTTGCCCTCATAGAGACCGTAATATTCCCCGGCAACCGGGGCCTCACCCATATGTTGACGGACTACGAGATAATAAGAACCAGCTGGCAGTTCCAGGCGGAAAAAGCCCTGACTGTTGCTGCGGGTCATGTATTTTGATTTAAAGCGGACAATATACATCTCGAAGAGCCGCTGCTTGTCAGCACTATAGGCTGATATGAACAGGCCGCCAACCGGGAGGTTATCAAGATTGGTAATCCGCCCGGCAATAATGGCGAAGTTCCGGCCTTTCGCCTGGTGGCCGGGGATTGTAACAGTGGCGTTTTCAAGGGAGTCACGGCGGCGCTGACCTTCATGATCCGCCCTGGGGTCAAGGGATTTGGCATTTAAAAAAGAATCAATATCATCACGGGGATAACAGTACAAATCGACCTGGCAACCCAAATCCGCTTTGATTGTTATCGGGGAGGCGGCTGAGAAGCAGAATAAATCACCCCGTTTTAAAGGCCCCATGGCTGATGTGGCATGACGCTGACGGGCAAAGAGCATATAACGGCCGGACTCCAGGTTGAACCAGAAGCGGCCGTCATTGCCAATGGTATTAGTCAGCACCCCCATGCCCCGATATGGCACATCGTCGGGATTGTACACGGAAACGCTGCCCTGGCGCAATATCTTCCCCTTATATATAACCAGCCCGCCAAGGCCCTGAAATCCGACTTTACAGCGGGCCGGTCTTGCGGGCAAGGCAAAAAGCGGCAGCCATTGCCTGCTACCGTGTACCTCGATGGGGTTACGGCCATGATAGGCGTAAAGCTGATTCTTCGAGTCCCGGGCGGTAAAGAAATATTTACCCGCTGGCAGATCAAAATGATACTCACCCGGCTTTTTGGTTTGCCGGGCAATAACCGCCGCCCGCCCTTTAATCATGTCCTTGGCGCTGTGATAGGCCATGACCCTGGCATCTGATACCGGGCCGTTATGACTAAAGACAATACCATCAACAGCCGTGGCTGCCGAGATAGACGGCAGGCAGAAAACGAGGATGAGAGTGATGAAATTTTGGATAAACATTTTGTTATTTGCAAGTTGTTTCTTAGCGTTGTTAAACCAGTTTTGATTTTTACTGCACCTTAACCGCCCACAACTGAAAATTATTAGAACAAGACACTACCCTCTAAGTCCCTTCCCCCCCCCTTGTGGGGGAAGGACAGGATGGGGGTAAGGTCTTGTTCTAATAACTCAACTTTCCTGGTTGGTAATTAGTCAGTCCTGTAACTGGCGGGGCCGACCTCCATTTTAAAAGTAACAATTTACTGGCTCTCCGCCAAAAACATTAGGAGTATAACATAGTGTTTTGGCCCAGGGATATGAACTATATGTCTGAATTATAAACCTGGTGGATGAGATTTAACTTGTAATTATTGGCAGTTCTTGAGTGGGGATTCCCTCAAAAAAGGCTCTGATTAACGGTTTGTCAGGGGTAACCATGGATATAATAAACATAAACATCCGACTCTGACTGCCGAGAAAAGTATCCAACTCGGTGGGGGTGTCACGGATTTTATCATGATTCCAGGCCAGCCGGTGCATATGGTAGGTTCCCACCATCCGCATCCCTTTGCTCCGTAAGACGCTCAAGGCCGAGTCGATTTCACCGGGATCGGCAATCCAGCCTCTCTGCTTGAGGGGGGTCTCTGAGGGCACAGCGTGGGCTGCCATGACGTCGTCCATAAAGGATTTATCGAACTGCCGGCGGGCATTTTTCAGGAGAGGAATGGTATGGGCGATGGTCAGAAGCTGATGATCAACACGGCCTCCCAGAATGCCAAAGGCCTTGGGTTCCTCAATCTCATGCTCAAGGTAACGGCCCGCTAATTTGCGCCGACAATGCTCCACCATGGTCTGGAACTGACAGTCGGGTAAATGTATTTTGGTGAGTTTGTTGCTAAAACGCATAAAGGCCGCGCGTCATTTTTTGTTTGATTTGAATAATAGGGGGCGGAACTCAGCCTCAGTTCTTTGCCGGGATTGCAGTATTCAGTCTATTAGATAATAAGGTGAACATTCAAGAGAAAATATCATCGATATCCGATGCTTGTTTGTTGTCCCCCTGGCTGCTTCCCGATCTGACCATGATAACTATATGATTCCCCTGACGATTTGTGTGGTATAAAATGGGGGCTGAATTGTTACCTTTAGACGTAACCATTGACAAGGGTACAGGTGATGTATATCACATAGTTAACGATTTACGACAACGGCAGGAGAACATTCTTTCTTGCCGCACCTTAACCCTTAACCCTTAACCCTTAACCCTTAACCCTTACCCTTACCCTTACCCTTACCCTTACCCTTACCCTTACCCTTACCCTTACCCTTACCCTTACCCTTACCCTTAACCCTTAACCTTAACCTTAAAAGAGGACTCGAAGATAATGGATAAAATAAACAAGATTATTATCCCCATTGACTTTACAAGCACCACGGACAAAGTAGTCAAGTACGCCGTCTCCGTAGCGGACAAAATGAACGCTCATGTTGTTTTCTTACACGTGGTTAATGATTTTCATGGCTATGACATGTTACTTGTCCACCCGTCTTTTTCTGTAATAACAAACGACCTGAAAAATAAGGCCGAAGAAAAGGTAGCAGAACTCGTAGAGAATTACCAGAACCTCAAAGGTGGCGCTTCCGGTAAAGTCATCATTGGTAATGTGGCCAAAGAGATTGTGGGTTTCGCCGCCAGTGAAAATGCTGAGATGATTATTATCGGAGCCCGCGGGGTCAGGGGATTGGAGGAGCTCCTGATGGGCAGCACGGCAAAAAAAGTACTTGATACTGCACTCTGTCCGGTACTCACCTTCCATCCCTTCAGGGTCAGGAAATAAGCGAATTTGCGAATATTTCAATCTGTCTCCCGGTATGCACCCATCAGCCAGACTCAAGGCAAAACTCTAAGCGGATATCATTAAATAATAGAGGTTATCATGACTGAATCACAACCAAGCACCTCACCGGACAGGCATTACACCGGGCTGAGTTCGGAAGAAGCGGCTCAGCGCCTGCAACAATACGGGCCCAACGCCCTGGTGACCAAGAAGGTTTCGCTGTTCAGGCTTTTGTTTGGTTATTTCTGGGGGCCTATCCCCTGGATGATTGAAGTAGCAGCCATACTCTCCGCTGCCGTCCAGCACTGGGTGGATTTTTACATTATCATGGCCTTGCTGCTCTTTAATGCCGGGGTAGGGTTCTGGCAGGAATTTACTGCCGGTAATGCGGTTGAGGCGCTCAAGAAGGAACTTGCCCAGCAGGCGCGGGTCTTGCGTGACGGTAAATGGCTGGTGATTGCTGCCTCCGGCCTGGTGCCGGGTGATATTGTCCGTATTCGTTTGGGCGATGTTGTCCCGGCTGATGCCAGGCTGGTGGATGGTGATTATATCAGCGTTGACCAGTCGGCCCTGACCGGCGAATCACTGCCAGTCACCAAAAAACAGGGTGAAGATGTTCTGTCCGGTACTATTGTCAAGCAAGGTGAGGTTCTGGCCGAAGTGACGGCCACCGGGCAAAGCACCCGGTTTGGAAAAACTGCGGGGCTGGTGGAACAGGCAAAAACCGTATCCCATTTTCAAAAGGCCGTTCTCAACATCGGCAACTATCTCATTTATGTCAGCCTGACCCTGGTCGCCATCCTGGTGCTGGTTCAGCTCCACCGCCATACTCCTTGGTTAGATCTGGTTCAGTTTGCCCTGATTTTAACGGTGGCCTCCATACCAGTGGCCATGCCGGCAGTCCTCTCCATGACCATGGCGGTAGGTGCCATGCTCCTGTCCAAGAAGAAGGCTATCGTCACTCGGCTGGAATCCATTGAGGAAATGGCCAGCATGGATATTATCTGCTCGGATAAAACAGGAACCCTTACCCAGAACAAACTGACCCTGGGCGACATAGAGACATTCGAGGCTGCTGATGCCCAGGAGGTGTTGCTCATGGCCTCTCTCGCCTCCCGGGAAGAAGATCGGGATGCCATTGACAGCGCGGTTATCCAGGGATTGATGGATAATGAACTGCTGGCCTCATTTCAACAGTCAAAGTTTATCCCCTTTGACCCGGTTCACAAGCGTACTGAGGCAACTGTCCGTAGCCCGCAGGGTGACACCTTTCTGGTCACCAAAGGGGCACCGCAGGTAATAATGGCAATGGCCAACCTGACCGGGGAGGATTTAAAGAAAGCTGACAAGACCGTAAACGCCTTTGCGGCTCAGGGTTACCGCGCCCTGGGGGTAGGAATAAAGAGGGGGGATAAACATGACTGGAGCTTTCTTGGCATCATTTCGCTGTTTGACCCGCCGCGAGAGGACTCTAAAAAGACCATTGAAATGGCGAGAGAATACGGGGTTAATGTCAAGATGGTCACCGGTGATAATCTCGCCATTGCCAAGCAGATAGCAGGCAAACTTGGCCTGAAAACTAATATCCTGAAATCTGATATTCTGCCCAGGGACATAAAAACAACTCCCAGCGATTCTCTTGGGCAGGAGATTGAAGAAGCAGATGGATTTGCTGAAGTTTTTCCGGAGCATAAATTTTCGATTGTTAAAATCATTCAGGGGCGTGACCATATTACCGGTATGACCGGTGACGGGGTCAATGACGCGCCGGCTCTGAAACAGGCCGATGTAGGTATTGCCGTAAGCGGTGCCACTGATGCGGCCCGGGCCGCCGCCGACTTGGTGCTCACCTCACCTGGCCTGTCAGTCATTATTACCGCCATTGAAGAGGCCAGGCGTATCTTTGAACGGATGAACAGCTACGCTATCTACCGGATCAGCGAGACCATCCGGATTATGGTTTATGTGGTAGTGGCAATGCTGCTCTTCAACTTTTATCCCATTACCGCCATCATGATCATTCTGTTGGCTTTCCTGAACGATATTCCCATCATGGCCATTGCCTATGACCACACCAGGCTGGAGCAGAAGCCTGTCAGATGGGATATGCACAGCGTGATTGCCGTGGGCACAGCCATGGGAATCGTTGGTGTCATTGGCACCTTTGGTATGCAACTGCTGGCCATGGACTGGCTGAAGCTTAGTGTGCCGGAAATTCAGACCTATGTTTTTCTCCAATTATCAGTAGCCGGACATCTGGTACTTTTTGTGGCCCGCAGTAAAGATCATTTCTGGAAACGGCCCTGGCCCGCCCCGGTTATGGTCTGGTCAACGGTAATCACCAAGGTTGCCGCTACTTTTCTGGCTGCCTATGGTTTTGGCTTCATCACTCCCATAACCTGGCCGGAAATCGCCCTTATATGGGGTTACTCCATATGCTCGGCCTTTGTAACCGACTTGGTCAAGGTTCAGGTTTACCGTCACCTGCGCCACCAGGCCCCCGGAGAACAGCATTTCATCGGCAGAATGAAACGTAGCCTTTTCAGTTAGCGCTTACTGATAAAAAGATCAAGTCCGGTGACAGATTGTTATCACTCAAGCCCACCTCGTTGATCAATTCCCTGAGTTCAGCCTGGGAGCAATTGACGCAGGTGGGGCATCCCCGTCTTATATCAACTGCCTCACCGGCCAGAAATGTTTGCAGGGCGGCAGCAATCTCTTCTTGCAGCTCTGTCAGGCTGAGCTGGTGGGCGGCCGCAAAGCCGGTCAGCCGCCGCCAATTCACCAAACAGCGAACCAGCCCTCGATAACATGATTTCTGTCGGTTTTTCAAGTCCAGATCACGGTGGATAATTCGTCTATAGCCCTCGACCACTGCTAAAACCAGACGGCCCTTGTCTTGGCGGTCTAAGCTCATCCCCGGGCCTTCAGGATCATGGCTTAGATAATAAAGTGAACCATGATAGGCCACCTCCGGCATCTCACCGCTTGTTTCAACGATCAATACCTCATCTTCGATAACTGATTCACGTTCTGTTAACTCCACGGACAAAACCAAAACCTCTTTTTTTGTATTTATCTGAAATAATAATCAAGAAAATGTTTTATAATACCGATATATTCTGACAAAGAGCCTTTATCACCGCTGCTCTTTGTCGTAATAATTACCATCAGCGCTCTGCACTTTAATATTAACCGGATGACAGACAATGTTCCAGAGGAAATCAGCCCTGAATCTCATCTTCACCGTCAGCCTCATTGTCCTCGCTGTAAGTATTCAGGCCCGGACTGGTTGGTCGTTCTCACTCTTCCCCACTCAAAAAGCCGCTCCAGTCCCAGCCATCCTGAAAACTCCAGTAGACAAATACGCCCACCAGGCCCAGGAATTTGATCAGGAAATTAAAAAGATAGCCCATACCCTCTTTGCTAATCTGGCTGAACCTGACGCGGTGGTTGGCGATCTTGGCGATGGGGTGGTGATGAGCAGTTTTGTGGATCTTAAAAAGCTCTCCCGCACCTCATCCTTTGGCCGCTATATCGCCGAGCGGATGATGACAGAATTTCAGCATCAAGGGTATAATGTAGTGGAAATAAGAAAGACCAAGGAAATTTTAATCCAGCCCAGGCGCGGCGAATACGGCCTGTCACGAGATATAAAGCAGATAGACCCCAGAGTCGCGGCCCGGGCAATGGTTACCGGAACCTATACCGTGGCCGGCGATAAAATTATGGTTAATGCCAGAATAATAGACAATAAAAACGCTGCCTTATTATCAAGCGCTAGCGGTATGTTCAATAAAGACGCCCTCACCACAATGCTGCTCTCTGACGCAGTCTCGGCAGCTCCACGTCCTCACGGGGTAATATATATGAAACGTCTTGACCTATAAACAGGGAGAAAAAATGGAATTTATCGGTATAAACCAGACAACGCGGCAGATCTTGCAAGGGCATATGGTGATGATTGCAAAGAGCAAAGCCATAATCAGAGTTCCAAAGCCATTTATCGTTCTCATCCTCTGTCTTGTATTAATCTCCCCGACCCTGACAACAAACGCCGCCGTGCCGCCACCACCTGCGCCAGTACCGGCGGCCAGGCAGGCGGTAAAACCAGCGCCTCCGGTAATTAAGCGCCCCGAGCCTAAACAGCTGGCACTGCGGGTAATAGT
>JAJSAA010000264.1 GCA_024274995.1 Deltaproteobacteria bacterium | reverse complement strand
GCCCCGTTTAATTTGGTGACGATGCCATGCACAATGGCTAAGCCCATACCGGTGCCTTCGGGTTTGGGCTTGGTGGTGAAAAATGGACTGAATATCTTTGGCAGCACCTCCGGCGGGATGCCGGTACCGGTATCTGAGATGGAAAGCTGGGCATGATCGCCGGGGCTGAGCCCGATAATAGCGGCGGCCTCTGTTGCGCTGAGGGTTGTATTCCGCAGGTGGATATCAATGGTGCCGCCATGACGGCGCATGGCGTAATAAGAGTTGGCGCAGATATTCATTAATATCTGATGAATTTGCAAGGGATCTGCCATAATACTCGCCTGGCATTCCTGGGCTATGTGGAGGTCTATTTTTATGGCGGTAGGTATTGAGGCTCGTAGAAGTTTTATGGTCTCTTGAAGCATCAGGTCTAAGCGCAGGGGAGAACAATGCAGATCCTGACCGCGGCTGAAGGTCAGAATCTGTCTGGTTATTTCCTTGGCCCGGCGGCCCGCTGAAATGATATGCTCGAGATCAGAACGTATTGGGCTGTCGGCTGGTAATTCCTCCAGAGCCATACCGGCAAAGCCCAGGACGGAGGCGGTGATGTTATTGAAATCATGGGCTATGCCGCCAGCCAGGGTGCCGACGGCCTCAAGACGCCAGGACTGCTGTAACTGCCGGTCAAGCTCTATTCTCTCCTCTTCCGCCTGGCGGCGGCGGCGAATGTCCCGGATTATGCCCACGGCATGGCGATGACCATTAATATCAACCCCCGAAAGAGACAGCTCGACCGGAATTTCCCGGCCGTCCCGGCAGCGGGCGTTGACCTCAACCGTTCTGGCCAGAACCTCTTTTTGGTCTATTTTTAAGAAACTTGCCAGGGCTGGCCGATAGGCATCGGAATAGTTGTCGGGCACAATAAGGTCGTGAACATTGCGGCCCATGGCCTCCTCTTCCGCATAGCCGAAGAGACGGGTGGCGGCGGGATTCCACAGGGTGACTCTAACCTGGTCGTCCATCATGATTATGGCGTCAACGGCGGCATTGGTTATGGCCTTGGCATAGTGCTGGCTGCTGGTTAATTTTGCGGCGCTGCGCTGGAGGCGGATGATGCCGGCAATGGCTATGGCGGCAATTTGCAGAAGTTCGACGATTTCCGGGTCGTAATGATCCTCGATTCTGGCGTAGAGGGTAAAAACACCGAGTGTGGAGCCGTCCTGGTCTGGAATCGGGATGCAGTAATGGCCGTAGGGCTGGGAGACATTGGCGTATTTTTGATAGCGGGGGTCGGAGTTGTCGGCCAGGATAATCCTGCCTTCGGCGGCACATTGTCCGCACAGGCAATGGCCAAACGGTACCTGGCGGCAGAGATTGTTAAGGTCGGGGGGGAGATTGCGGGCGGCCCGTAGCCGTAAATTATGGGGGGGCTCCTCATCTACCAGGAAAAGGACGCCCCGGTTGATGAGGTTAAGGTTGGGCAGGGAGGTCAGAATTTTCAGGAAATGCCGCAGGATATCACTGAAGGGTTCCTGGCTTACGGCCAGCCGCATAACACTACTCAGAACAGTTTGGATATCTTTATTAGAGCTTCTCATTTTTCATGTCCACTACTGTTGTTTGTTCGTAAAAAAACTCCAAAAAAATCAGCGCCCTACTAGTGGAGATGGAAAGTCCGATTTGTCACCCGGTTTGAAAATACCAGTTAGATTTAACCCGAACCAAAATCGGACTATGGCGCATAACGCATAATATTATATAATGGGGGTAGAATGGTCTGCATGTCAAGCTTGTCCGCTCAGATTAACAGCCTGATGGTATAAAAAATTATAGGCTCTTGACATTAAAGGTCAATTGCTTTAAATTAAAAAAATTTTCTATAGAGGCTTAATATGCTTAAAAGGCATTATTGAATTTATCTTAAAAGTTGGGAGAAGAAGTTTTGGCAAATCATAAATCAGCATTAAAGAGAAGTAAACAGGGCCAGGTGCGCAGGTTACGGAATAGGGCTCGTAATTCCCGGATGAAGACCGCTATTAAGGCGGTTGACGCGGCGATTGAGGCTAAGTCCGTTGAGACGGCCCAGGAGGCCCTGCTGGCGGCAATTCCCGTTATTGACCGGGTGGCGGTTAAGGGCAATCTGCACAAGAAGAACGCTTCTCGTAAGGTATCACGTCTGACCAAGAGGGTAAACGCTTTTGTTGCCACCATGCAGCAGTCCTGATCGCCATTGCCTAAGGAGATTTTCCGGAGAAGATTAAAAAATCATACTCCGGGGAAGAAGATGTCTGTAACGAACAAAATATTTTTAATGGCAGTACGGCGCCTGTTATTTACTATGCGGTCGTCATTTTATGCCTGTTGATAGAAAAAGCCATGTGGTCATTCGTGTCCTCATGGCTTTTTTTGTTTTTGGCCTCTGTCTTGTCCTGCGATAATATTATGATCACACCTGATTTGTCCACATTTAAGGAGTTGGCGGCTCAGTCCGGTATGGTTCCTGTCTGCCGTGAGATTGTAGCGGATATGGATACGCCTCTCACCGCCTTTGCCAAGGTAGCTGCCGGTCGTAAGCATGTGTTTTTGCTGGAGAGTCTCCAGGGCGGCGAGAAGTGGGGCCGCTATTCTTTCATTGGTCTGGAGCCCCTTGCCACCTTTCGCAGCTTTGGTTCAAAAATAGATATCAGGGGCCGGGGAGGCAATCGGGAATTGATCGGTGATCCCATTGCGGCCTTAAAGGATCTGCTGGCCTCCTTTCGTACCTGTGATACCAGTTATCTGCCCCGTTTTTTTGGCGGTGCCGTGGGTTATATGGGCTATGACATGGTACGTTTCATGGAACGGTTGCCGGAAACTAACCCGCCTCTTGATATCCCCGATTCATCATTTATGATCCCCCGTATCGTTCTGGTTTGTGACAATCTGCGCCAGACCATTGCCGTGGTTAATTGCGTGGCCATTGAAGATGATCTTGATCCTGCCGGGCAATATCAACACGCCCTGGAAGAAATAGCCGGGATTACGGCCCGGCTTGCCGGGCCGTTGCCGCCTCATCTCACCGCCGAGCCGGAGGAGGCGCTGGAACACGATTTTACCGCCAATATG
>JAJSAA010000263.1 GCA_024274995.1 Deltaproteobacteria bacterium | reverse complement strand
ATTTGAACCTCCGACCCCTTACTCCCGAAGCAAGTGCTCTACCAGGCTGAGCCACATCCCGACCCCAATTTAATTCCGTAAAATTTAAGACAAAATACCTTCTCTCTCGCAAAGGTCAAGCAAAACTTTTTTAAACCCCAGGGAATAACAGAAGTCTGCCGCCTGCCGCCAGCAATTATCTTTCAGCAGACGGTCAATATCGCCGGCGGCAAGTTCAATTGTGGCGGTAGTGCCCCTTAGGCGCAGGCGGCAGCCCTGCAACCCCATTTTATGGAGGAAATCCTCGGCCTTAGCGACTCTGGTTAGCTCCTCGGCAATGATGGGCCGACCAGAGACGATTCTGGTGGCGAGGCAGGAGGCAGAGGGCCTGTTCCAGGTTGCCAGTCCCCGCTCACGGCTCAGGCGGCGAATCTCTTTCTTGGTCATTTCTGCCTCCAGGAGGGGGCTTCTTACCCCCAATTCCCGACAGGCCCGGGCGCCGGGCCTGTTTTGGTGGCTGTCATCAAGATTGGTGCCGTCAAGGAGTATCGTATCTGGCTTAAGGATTTCTAAAAAAGAGGAGAATATATGGCGCTTACAAAAATAGCAGCGTTCCGCGCCATTGGCTCTGAACTTGGCAAGGGCCAGGATATCGAACTTGATAATATTTAGATTGATGCCGATGAATTCTGCTGTTTCTACTGCTCGCCGGCCCTCTCCCGGCGGCTGGACAATGGAATCAGCAAAAATGGCGCTGACCTTATCCTGGCCTAAGACCTCATGGGCAGTCCACAGCAGAAAGGAGCTGTCAACCCCGCCGGAGAAGGCCACCGTCACCTGCCTCAGGGAACATAGAATTTCCTTGAGGGCATTGTACTTCCTGCCTGCCACCTATTCCTGGCCGTCGGGCAGCAATTGCACTGGTTCCTGGAGGGGAAATTCGCCTTTCATAATCCATTCCTTTAAGATTTCGGCAATCTCTCTGGCCTTGACCACGCTGGACAGGGGCGCAGTGGGTACCTGACGGCCGTTGACCTCTATACTGCCGCTTTTAAGCTCGGCATAACTGACCTCGCCGTAATTACGGCTTATACGGTTGGAATAGTCATAGGCGTAATCAATTACCTGCGTAAAGAGCTCAGCGTCTGACACTCCGGTATAACCTGCCATCTCTTCATTGAGTATAGGAATGGGAATCCCCAGCCCCACGGCCATGGAACAACCGTAGCCCTGGATACTCACGCCCTTGAGCCAGCCGGGCTCCATCTGCTTTAAATCACCCTGCACCATGAGGGTGCCGGCCGGAGTTAGGGGGCTGCCGTTTTTGGCCCGCGGCGCTTTGGGATTATGCTGAGTACCCTGCCAGGTTACATAGCCAACCCCGCCGCCGAGAAATATCCTTGTTCCCAGACCGATAGTCTTGTAGAGCGGATCATTTAACAGGGGACTTAATTCTCCGGCACTGCAATAATTGGCACTTCGCCCCTGGGATTTGATGGTTCCCATATAGGTATGAATGGTCTTGTCGGAGAGATTAATGGCGCAATTATAGTTCTGATAACAATTGCGGGGGTTGCAAAGCAGGGCCGAGCTTAGATCATCCAGGGTTATTTCCTTCTCCAACAGATGATTCGGGTAGCAGTCTGTACCATAGGCGGTGGCCTTCAGAAAAACCTTTTTACCATTGAGCAGATCCTCAATAACATGGCCGCCCCCATAACGGAAACTGCCGGGATAGACCTTGTTCAAAGGATCGTCGGCGCAGGGCTCGGTGGCGCCGATATAGGCGTCAACCGCCGCCAGTCCGGCGTAGGAGGAAACATTGTTAAGCCAGACCTCGGCGGCCTTAATGGTGGGCGTCGTCTGACCGAAGTTGAAAAACATACCTGATGAGCACATGGGCGAGAAGGTGCCAGTGGTAACCACATCGACCCTGGCCGCCGCCTTGACTCGGCCCTCGCGCCGCACAATCCTGGTCATCTCCTCGGCGGTGACCACCACGGCCTCACCAGCCTTGATGCGGGCGTTTATCTCGGCATAGGTCTTATTTATCTTGTGTTTGTTCATTATTCTCTCGTAACTTATTTATTCGTAAGCGCTCCAGGAACGCCCCGCTGTGCGCATTTGGAGCGCTCACGTTTATTCCATTACCGACAGCACCTTGTGCCCCGCCTCTTCCAGAGCCCTGACCATGTCATCTGTTTCACATTGTTCTAATCTAAAGGAATAAACCTTATGACTGCTCACGGTGTTACTGTCGGTGGCCATGTTCAGGATTTTTCCGCCATGTTCAATGATAATATGAGACACGGTATCAATATCACCGTTATCACTAATCTGAAGATCCAGGCGGGTTGTGGCCTTTAGCAGCCCCAGAACCTCAATGAAAGCGGCTAACAGATCGGAGGCGGTAATGACCCCGGTCAGTCTGCCGTTATCTAATACCGGCAGACCGCCTATCTTGTTGTCATGAATGATTCTTGCCGCTTCCTCAACAGAGGCATTGGCATCAATGGTCAGGGGGTTGGTGACCATTACCTGGTGGACGGGAATATCTTCAACCATGGAGGGAAAGGAAAACTGCCGTAGATCACTTTCGGTGATGAAGCCCACTAACTGCATGTCATCCACCACCGGCAGATGCCTTATGTCGTATTCTTTCATGAGCTGTGCCGCCTCCTGCAGAAGGGTGTCACGGCTGATAACGACGGGGTTCTTTCTGATCCAGTTTTTTACTTTCATCGGCAATTACCTTTAGCTTGAGGCTTGAAACATAACTATTCAGTGAGGGCTGGAAATCACCATCAACCAGCCTTAACGCAAAATATAACCGGACACCACCAAAAAAATCAGTAAAACGGTCTTGAAAACGTCATTGCCGCTTGTTTTCGCTTTTCAAGTGGCGTAGATTACTTTAATTTGCATATTTACGATATTTGAGTCTCTCGTCAAGATAATAAATCTTTTTTGGTAACTATTAAGTAGCACATCATTCAGGGCTGCAGTTATGATGGGCGAGAAAACCACCTAACCCCGTACTTGGATTTGGCAGACATTATGACAGAAAAGCAGGAGATCAGCATTGAGGACGGCGCGGCCAATAAGACAATCTCGGTTATCAGAGAGCGCATTGACTCCATAGATAATCAGATATTACTTCTTTTGAAGGAACGTCTGCTCTGCGCCAAGGATATTGGCCGCCTTAAAAATCAGAATAAGCGGGCCAAATGGGATCCGCTGCGGGAGAGACAGATATTTGAACGGCTTAAGGCCATGAATAATAACGATTTCCCGGAACCACCGCTTATCAGTATCTTCCGGGAGATTATCACCACCTGCCGTCTGTCGCAGAAGACGGTGACCGTGGGTTATCTTGGCCCGGAGGCAACCTTCTCCCACCTGGCCGGAGTCAAATATTTCGGCCAGTCGGCTCGTTTTATCCCCCAGGAAACCATTGAAGATATCTTCCACGATGTGGAACACGGCCGCATTACCTATGGTATTGTGCCGGTGGAAAACTCCATTGAGGGCTCGGTAACTTCTACCCTGGATTCCTTTATAAAATACCGGGTAAAGATCTGCGGTGAGGTTAATCTGGCCATTAAGCATAATCTGGTCAACTTCAGCGGGGCCATGGAGGACATAAAGATGGTGGTTTCTCACTCTCAGCCCCTGGCTCAATGCCGTCAATGGCTGCGCAAAAATCTGCCCGATGTCCCCACCCAGACGGTATTCAGCACTGGGGTGGCGGCGCAGATGGCCCAGAAAGATCATACCCTGGGGGCCATCGCCAGTTCCCTGGCCATTAAGACCTATGAGCTGCAGGTTGTGGCCCAGGGGGTGGAGGATTACCGGGGTAATACTACCCGTTTTCTGCTCATCGGCCGACGCTCCCTGACCAGAAGCGGGAAGGATAAAACCTCGTTTGTTCTAAGCGTTATAGACCGGCCGGGGGCCTTAAACGATGTCCTGCATATTTTAGCTGAACATGGCATCAGTCTTACCAGAATAGAATCACGGCCGGTTAAGGGTGAGGCCGGAAAATATATGTTCTTTATCGATTTGCTGGGCCATATTAATGATCCGGTGATAGATAAGGCTGTAATGCGTCTGCGGGAGACCTGCGCCAGTTTTGAATGGCTGGGCTCATATCCCCAGCTTGAGGAAACAGACAACTAACTCCCCCACAATGTCGGCCTCCTCGGTGAGCCGTTTTTTGCCTTGACAAAAGCCAGCGAAAGCAGTTCATTTGCCGGTAAGGGCAGGAAAATATCAGGTCTCTGCCTCCAAAACTGGCCGGAGGGCATATGCGAAGAGGAGGTTGGGGAATCTCTGACTGGGTAGGGAAGAAATCAGCGGCTTCAATGCTGATATCTGTTCTGGTTCTCGTTCTTTGCGGCCCCACTTTCCTGGCGGCTGGCAAGTCCGTCCCCGGTAATTCTCCAGCCCAGGCCCGTCCTGTTTTTCTAAGTTCCAGGGAAAAGGCCTGGATTAAGGCCCATCCCAATATCCGCCTTGGTATTGATCCTGAGTTCGCGCCCTTTGAATTCCTCGGCAAAAATGGCCATTACCAGGGAATTGCCGCCGATTATGTCAAACTGCTCCGTAAACGCCTAGGCCTGCGCCTGCAGGTGGTGCCTAATTTAAGCTGGCCTGAGGTAATGGCCGCGGCCCAAAATGGCGGCATTGATGTCCTGGCCTGCGTGGGCAAGAGCGCGGAAAGGCAGCGCTTCTTAGTTTACTCCCGGCCTTATCTGAACTTTAACCGGGTCATTATTACCCGTTCTCGCACCCCATTTATCTCCTCCATTGATGATATATATTCCTGGCGGGTGGCGGTGCAGGCCAAGTCCTCCCACGCCGCCTATCTCCGGGAGCATACCTCCATTATCGCCATTCCCTATGCCACTCTGAAACAGGCCCTGATCAGCCTTTCCAGCGGTCAGACTAAGGCCTTGGTGGGCAACGTGGCCTCAGCCGCCTATTGGATCAATCATCTGCACCTCACTAATCTCAAGGTTGCGGCCCCGGTAAATCAAGGTAAACTTTATTTCGCCGTCCGCCGTGACTGGCCGATTCTGGCCGATATCATCAATAAAGGGCTGGCTTCCATCAGTAACCGGCAGGCAGCGATTATCAGCCAGCGCTGGGTACGAATTAACTTTCAAGAGGGCATCTCCTGGCGAACCGCCTTTGTGGTAATGGCCATTCTTTTGGGCCTTGGCATAGCTGGCATGTTCTTTAATCGTACCCTGCGCCGTCAGGTCACCTCCAAAACCCTGGAGCTGCGCCGGGAACTGGCAGAACGTGAGCGAAGCCAGGCGGAAGCCCAGCGGGCGAACAGGGAGTTGCGGGATCTGAACAGCTTGCTCATCTCCTGCGCCGTTAGTCTGGATATGCAGGAACTATTTAATCAAGTCATGGATGGCGTTGGCAGGATAAGCGGTTTAGAGGGCTGTACCATCTGTTTTGTTACCCCGGATCAAACCCTCGAACTTGCCGCCCACCGGCAGACTTCCCCGGCCGCAGTTCTTGATCTAAGCCGCCATGTGATCAAAGTGGGTGACTGCCTCTGCGGTAATTGTGCCCGGGACAAAAAGCCGCTTATTCTTTGGAACCGGCAGGAGGTGCTTGAATACTCCACCCGCGAGACGACTCGGCATGACAATATTAATTTTCATGCCGCTTTTCCACTTCTGGTCGGCAAAAACTGTACTGGTGTCCTTTGCATTTTTACCCGCAGTACCGCTAAACCGGAAAAAGGCCTCATCCAGACCATGGAGGCGGTGGCCGCTCAGGTGGCTCTCGCCATGCATAGTTCCCGGCTCTACGAGGAGACAGTTAAAAACGCCGCTCTCCTCGAGGAGAAGGTCATGGAGCGCACCAGGGAACTGGAAGAATCTCAGGTTCATCTGCAGGAAACGGTGGAGGATCTTAATACGGCCAACGAGAAGCTGCGGGAGCTGGATCAATTAAAATCACTATTCATCGCCTCCACCAGTCATGAATTGCGGACACCGTTGAACTCCATTATTGGTTTCTCCGCTATTTTATGTGATGAGTGGCTGGGCCCGTTGAACGAGGAACAGAAGCTGAATCTAACCGCCATTCACCGTAACGGCCGTCATCTTCTGGCTCTGATTAATGATATTATCGATATATCCAAGATAGAGGCCGGCAAGCTGGATGGTTATGTGGAGAATTTCAGGCTTGATGAGCTGGTAGATGAAGCTCTGGACACTATTTGTTCTTCCGTTCAGGATAAGAGCCTGGAATTACAGCATGATGTTCAACCGATCGCCATGCGTGGCGACCGGCGGCGGTTGCTGCAATGTCTGCTGAACCTGCTGACCAATGCGGTTAAATTCACTATCCATGGCACAATTACCATTACCGGAACTCTTGAGGACGGGGCAATGGTGCGCTTAGAGGTGGCCGATACCGGAATCGGCATCCGCCAGGAGGAGGTGGATAGTCTCTTTAAGCCCTTTGTCCGTCTACATGCCGCTGGTGACGGGGAATATCCCGGTACCGGCCTGGGGCTCTACCTCACCGCTAAATTGGTGCGGGAGGTTCTAAACGGCGAGATAAGCTTAACAAGTATTTATAACCAGGGCACAACGTTTACCATGTTGTTGCCTATGGAGGTGGAGGTATGAAAAAGGTATTAATAGTAGAAGATAATCCGGATAACCTCCGGCTTATGACCTATATCCTGCAAAGAGATGGCTACGAGATCTTAGGCGCCGAAGATGGAGAGCAGGGGGTGGAAATCGCCGCCAGCACCCTGCTGGATCTGATTATAATGGATATTATGCTACCCGGCATAGACGGTATGGAAAGCACCCGCCGCATCAGAGCCTCTGAACCAGCGGGTAATCCCCCCATTATTGCCATGACCTCATACGCCATGCGCGGTGATCGGGAAAAAATTATGGCGGCCGGCTGTAACGGCTATATCGAAAAACCAGTTGACCCCCGGCGGGTTATGACGGAGATAAAAAAAATTATCGAGAGAGAAGAAATATGAAGACTCTGATTGTTGAAGACCGGGGAGATGACAGGCGTTTACTGCGTTATAATTTAGAACGTCAGGGCTGGCAGGTCGTGGAGGCAGGCGATGGCTTTCAGGCCCTGGAACTGATGACTGAGCATAAGCCTGATCTGGTAATCTCAGATGCCCTTATGCCCAAGATGGACGGTTTTGAACTCCTGCGGCGGATGAAGAATGATCCTGCTCTGCGTGATATCCGCTTTATCTTTTATTCCGCTGTTTATACCGGTTATAACGAACGTGAGCTGGCCCGTTCCCTGGGGGCGGATGCCTATCTTGTGAAGCCCCTGAACCCCCAGGAATTCTTGCGGCAGCTTGAGGAGGCCATCAGCGGAGTAACAAGCGCCCGAGCAGAGCGCCCGAAGCGGATGGTCGCTGAGCAGGAGGCTTTTCTGGCCCGCTATCCCGGCATTGTGGCCACCAAGCTGGAGGAAAAGGTGCGGGAATTAAAGGCGGTGAAGGAAAAATGGGTCAAGACCTTTGCCGCTCTCCACGATATGGTCATTTTAATGGATAAGAACAAGAAAATTCTACAGGCCAACGCCAGTGCCTGCCGGTTTTTTAAAACCACGGAAGATGAATTGCGGGGTAAATCCTGCGAAATATTCTGCGGTCCGGACTGCCCCTGTAAAGACTGCCCCGGTGACCGGACAATGGCGGATGGCGGTGATCACAGCGCCGAGATTTACCATGAATACCTGCATAAAACCTTTGAGATCAGTAGTTCCGCGGTGCCGGATGAAGACGGTAAGCTGGATTATCTGGTCTATGTGATCACTGATGTTACTGAGCGTAAATCTTTAGAAGAGGAGCTGTTTCAGGCCCATAAAATGGAGGCCATGGGCACTTTGGCTGGTGGCATTGCCCATGATTTCAATAATATCCTGACTGCGGTTTTAGGTTATAGCGAGCTGGCCAAAGATGAGGCGCACATCAAGGGTCTAACCACATCTTATCTCGACGAGGTTATCAAGGCCGCTCTCCGAGCCCGGGACATGGTAAAACAGATCTTGAGTTTCAGCCACAAAAAGACCGGGCACTTGCAGCCCATAGCCCCGCATCTAATCATTGAAGAGGCCTTGAATTTACTGCGTAACTCCATGCCAAGCAGCGTAAATATTCGTACCAGGATTGATTGTGACTGCGGGAAGATTAATGGTGATCCCACCAAACTTCATCAAATAATCGTTAATCTCTGTACTAACGCCCTGAAGGCCTTAGATGATGAAAAGGGGGTTATTGAAATCCACCTCCGCCGTCGGCAGTTGAGTGCTGATGATTTGCGGACTCAGGAGGAGGTGCGGCCCGGCCCCTTTGTGGAATTACTGGTTCGTGACAACGGCTGCGGCATGAGCAAGACCACTAAGCAGCATATGTTTGAACCATATTTTACGACGAGAGAGGTCGGCCAGGGCACTGGCCTCGGCCTCTCCATTGTCTATGGCCTGGCCCGCAACATGGGCGGCATTGTCCGGGTACATAGTCAACCAGGCGTTGGTTCCGAGTTCCGCGTTCTGTTCCCGGTTTTGCCTGCGGCAAGCGAGAGAGATACCGTCCCCATAATAGCGGATCTACCCATGGGGACTGAGCGTATTATGGTGGTGGATGATGAGAAGATGATTGCCGAACTCCAAAAGGCCCTGTTAGAGAAACAGGGCTACAAGGTTACTGCTCTCACCAGCAGCAACGCTGCCCTTAAACTGTTCAGTTCTGATCCAGAGGCCTTTGATCTCCTACTCACGGATCAGACTATGCCGGAAATAAGCGGCCACGAACTGGCGGCAAAATTCCTGGCTCGGCGGCCGGATTTCCCCGTTATTCTCTGTACCGGCTACAGCTCTATAATCTCAAAGCAACAGGCCCTGAACATGGGGATTAAATTTTATGTCCATAAACCGGTGCAGCGCTGCGACCTGGTGCGGTTTGTTCGTGACGTGCTGGATAACTCTTAAAGATGCTGTTTAGCGGGTGCAAAAATGACAAATTAATCTTTTCCACAGGCAGCTGTACGCCTTAACTACGTTTTGAATGTTGAATATCGAAATCTCCCCCCCCTTCTTTTTCCCGGCGGTTTTCAAACTTGTTACAAAAACCGATATTAACTGATTGTTTTCATCAAGCAGTGATTCGAGTTTTGATGGTGGTTCAATGATAATTAAACGATCCTAAAGGCCAAAAACATTCTTTCCCTTCATTATTTAAAATTCGACATCCAATTTAATTCGTTAAATCGACATAATATAAACCAGATCAACGTGTCAAGCTTGCTTAGTATGGCACCGCTTCTTACCAGTCCGGCCGCAGGTGCAATTCAGTAAGCTGCTTTCTCGCCACGGCAGAGGGGGCCTCGGTCAACGGGCAGGTAGCCTTCTGGGTCTTGGGGAAGGCGATGACGTCACGAATTGATTCGCTACCGGTCAAAATCATCATCAGCCGATCAAGCCCAAAGGCGATACCGCCATGGGGCGGAGCCCCCATCTCCAGGGCACGGAGCAGAAAATTGAATTTATCCACAGCCTCCTCCGGGGCTATGCCCAGGGCCGCGAAGGCCCGGTTCTGAATCTCCTTCTGATGAATACGGATACTGCCGCCGCCGATCTCCGTGCCATTCAAAACAATATCGTATGCCCGGCTTCGCACTCGGCCGGGTTCAGATTCCAGGAATTCCAGATCCTCTTCATTGGGGGCGGTAAAGGGATGATGAACTGCCGTATAGCGTTTTTCGCCATCATTGTATTCTAAAAGAGGGAAATCGGTGACCCAGAGGAGCTCAAAGGCCTTGTCATCAATTAAATCCAGTATCCGCCCCAGCTTTAGACGCAGCTCGGCGAGGGCGTGATGTACCACCGAGGGGCTGTCGGCCACAAAAAACAAAATATCACCGGGCGCGGCCTGGAGAGCGGCCGCCATGGCCGCCTTTTCATCCTCTGTGAAAAATTTGGCGATGGGTGACTGCCAGGAGCTGTCCTCCTTGACCTTAACCCAGGCCAGCCCTCTGGCCCCAAACTGGGCGATATACTCGGTCAGATTGTCGATATTTTTCCGTGAAAGGGTGGCGGCGCAGCCCTTGGCGTTTATACTCTTTACCTGTCCACCCTTTTTAACTACTGAGGCGAAGACCTTAAAGCCGCAGTCCCGCACGGTCTCAGTTAGGTTGACCAGTTCCAGGCCGAAGCGGGTATCCGGTTTGTCAGTTCCAAAACGCTCCATGGCCTCGGCATAGGTCATCCGCGGCAGGGGAGTGCTGATCTCCAGGCCGATGGTAGCCTTAAACAGCATCCGCATCAGGCCCTCGGCAATAGTATAAATATCCTCCTCGTCAACAAAGGAAAGTTCCATGTCAATCTGGGTAAATTCCGGCTGGCGGTCGGCCCGCAGATCCTCATCCCGAAAACATTTAACAACCTGGTAATAGCGGTCAACTCCGGAGACCATCAATAATTGTTTAAAGAGTTGCGGCGACTGCGGCAGGGCGTAAAATTTCCCCGGATTAACCCGGCTGGAGACGAGATAATCCCTGGCCCCCTCCGGAGTGGAGCGAGTCAGCACCGGAGTTTCCACCTCAAGGAAATTATTATCATTCAGATAATTGCGCACGGCATGAGCCGCCTTGTGACGCATAATCAGATTATTAATCATCCCCGGCCGCCGCAGATCGAGATAGCGATATTTAAGGCGCAGATTTTCGGAGACCTCCTCCTTCTCCTCGTCTAAGGGAAAGGGCGGAGTCGGGGATGTATTTAAAATCCGCAGTTCGTCCACCATGACCTCAATGGCGCCGGTGGTGAGCTTGTCATTGGCCATTCCGTCGGGACGAAGACAGACCCTGCCGCGCACAGCCAGCACCCATTCACTGCGCAGGTCATGGGCCTTGGCGTGAATGGCGGTGCTGTGCTCGGGATTAAACACCACCTGGGTAAGGCCGTGAAGATCGCGCAGGTCAATAAATATCACCCCGCCATGATCTCGCCGCCGCAGCACCCAGCCCATGAGAATTACCTCTTCGCCAACATTAGCGGCCCGCAGATCGTTACAATAATGACTTCTCTTCATTCCCCCCATGGATTCCATCGGGTGTCTCCTCTAAAATAGTTACAAGAAATTTAAGGTGTAATTTCGGCAGCCATGGTTTTACTCCAGGCCGTGAGATCGGTGGATAATTCAATTTCACGCTGCTCATGGCTCTCCATATCGCGGAGCATTGCCCGGCCGGAGCTTAATTCCTCATCGCCCATAATGAGCGTGAAACGGCTGCCGTAGCGCGCCGCCTGCTTCATCTGGCTTTTCAGGCTGCGGCTGGTGTAATCCATCACCGCCCGCAGACCTTGCAGGCGCAGGGCATGCAGCATGGTAAAGGCCCGCTGGCCAGCCGCCGGCCCCAGAGCGGCGAGAAATATATCGATAATATCTCTGGGTACTTCACCGCCACCATCGGCGGTTAAGAGCAAAACGAGGCGCTCCATTCCCAGGGCAAAGCCAATGCCGGGCAGAGCCGAACCGCCTAACTGGGCGATTAGACCATCGTAGCGTCCGCCTGCCCCCACGGCACTTTGGGCCCCGAGATCATGGGTAATCAGTTCAAATGTGGTGCGGGTATAATAATCAAGCCCCCGTACCATGAAAGAATTAACCTTGTAATCAATGTTTAAATCCCGCAAACAGTCCTCAACGACCTGAAAATGAGCCGCGCAGTCCGGGCAGAGGTAATCGAGAATGACCGGCGCATTAACGTAATGGGCCTGGCATTTCGCGTTTTTACAATCTAAGACCCGCAGGGGATTTTTCCCCTGCCGCCGTTCACAATCGGGGCATAATTCCCCCCTGCTGTCGGTCAGAAATTCCAGCAGGGCCTTATTAAAGAGGGGGCGGCACTCCGGGCAGCCCAGGGAATTAATCTCCAGACTGACCTTTAGGCCCAGATCAACAAGCAGCATCCAGGCCATGGCCATAATCTCGGCATCCAATTCCGGGCGGTCAACGCCCAGGGCCTCAACACTCATCTGGTGAAACTGACGTAGACGTCCTTTCTGAGGCCGCTCATGACGAAACATGGGGCCCATGGTGTATAGTTTCTGCAACGGTCGCTCGCTGTGCAGGTTATGTTCAATAAAGGAACGTAGTACCGAGGCAGTACCCTCCGGCCGCATGGTGAGTGATTCACCGTTGCGATCTGCGAAGCTGTACATCTCCTTTTCGACAATGTCGGTGGTCTCGCCGATGGAACGGGCAAACAGATCGGTTTTCTCCAAAATAGGAACTTTTATCTCGCGGTAGCCGAAGCGCTGAAAAATATCCCGGGCCCGGCCTTCAATATGTTGCCAGAGGGCCGCCTCCTGGGGTAATATGTCTTTAAATCCCTTTAAGGCCTTAATATGCATGTTTACCTCCTATTACATCCCGCCTGTCCACGCCGCAGGGCAGGACAAAAATAAAGTAATCTATCGTAAAGCACCTGAAAAGTCAAGCGGCCGACCGGGGGGTGGCTGGAGGATATTTTTTTGACAGAATTAACCGGGAACCAGCAGTTAGAACCAATGTGGGAGCAGCTCAGGGATGGCGGCGGTAGAAACGGCCGCCAAGTACTGGTTTACAAATGCTTAAACTCCACGAACACCACGGCGCTGAACTTGGCCGCTGAAGGAGCCCCGTCGGGGACGGTGGTCGCGGCTGACAGCCAAAGCGCCGGTCGTGGTCGTCTGGGGCGGAAATGGCAGTCGCCACCGGGCCTGGGTCTCTATTTCTCCATTATTGTCCGCCCTCGTCTCGGCCTGAGCGATTTGACGAAAATCACCCTGACTGCAGGTCTTGCCCTGCGGACGGCAATTTTTGCCACCTCCGCTCTAAAGACCAGACTCAAATGGCCCAACGACATTCTGTGGCAGGGTAAAAAGATGGCGGGTATCCTCACCGAGTGCGGGGCGGAATCAGCCAAGGGGCGGCCGGTAATTGTCGGCATCGGCTTAAATGTCAACAGCGGGCCGGATGATTTTCCGGCGGAGATAGGCCAGCGGGGGGTATCCATGCGGATGGCGGCCAATCTTTTCTATGACCGGGGCCGGATTCTTGCCGCTGTCATTGAAGCCGTGGAACGGGAAGTAAAGCGCCTGGAGAAGGGGGAGTTTACGGCAATATTAAGGGATTGGCGGCGCTGGGATGCCAGCGCCGGGAAACGGCTCACCTGGCTCAAACCAGGTGGTATGCCAGTATGCGGCATATCCCTGGGGCCGGATGAGGATGGGGTGCTGAGAATAAAAGACGCCGCAGGCCTCATCCACCAGGTTATTTCCGGCGATTTACGGTTGCGAGATGAAGAAACGAGACCTTAGACTGTGAGGCAAAAAACGGCCGACAAGGCCGATTCTTAGAAGATCAAATGGCTGCGATCCCTCTCGGCCCGATATTTATCGGCGCGTTTCCGATCTTCGGTAAGATAATAAATAAAAAAAGCAATCAGGGGCCCGATAATGACGAAGAGAAAAAAATCCCAGAACATAGCGCACCTCCTTTTGACTAATAATACTTCGTTGAGCAGGGGAAGGCAAATTTTTTTTGGTACAATATGCAATATGTAGTATTGTCAAAGAGATATAGATACATTATGTTGTAGGATGTTGTTTGTCAGCCTTATCACCCGAAACCATAAAAAACAGGATTAGCACAATGTCAACACCAGAAATTATGATTGTTCTTGCCACCCGTAACCAGGGCAAGGTAAGAGAGTTTCAGCAGATACTGCAGCCCTACCATATTGATTTAAAATCACTAAATGACTTCGGGCCCATCCCCGAGGCAGCCGAAGATGGTGCCACCTTCGATGATAACGCCTATCAAAAGGCCCTGCTCACCGCCAAGGCCCTGGGTCTGCCGGCTATTGCCGATGACTCCGGCCTGGTAGTCAAGGCTCTGCAGGGGAGGCCGGGAGTTCGTTCGGCCCGTTACGCTGGGGAAAAGGCCGGCGATGCTGACAATATCGCCAAATTATTACGGGAGATGGAGGGGGTTGATGAGCGGCAGGCTGCCTTTGAATGCGTGATCTCCGTAACCGTGCCCAGCGGCCCGGCCCTGACCTATGAGGGCAGATGTGAAGGTGAGATCAGCTTAGAGGTCAAAGGTGAAGGGGGATTTGGCTATGATCCTGTCTTCTACTATCCGCCCCTGAAGCGCACTTTTGCCCAATGCTCGGCAGCGGAGAAAAATGAGGTCAGCCATCGGGGCAAGGCCCTGAATGAATTAGGCCGGGAATTCGACAAGGTGCTGACCTGGCTCAAGTCACGCCTGACCGAAGCCAAACCGCCCAAGCCGGATCACAAACAGTTTATGGCTAATGATTGGTCGGCATAGAAAACGTAAGCGCTCCATGAACACCCTGCTGCACGCACTTAAGTCCCCCTGATAAGCGAGTCTGCGAGACTCCGATATAAATGGGGTATTATCGGGGTACTTAATTACGCACAGCAGGGCGTCCCTGAAACGCTCGCATACGATCGTAGTCGTACCGCTACATTTAGAGAGGTTATAAAGTCAAGAGTGTGGTTTGTTGAGAGCTTACTATAAAACCGTACCGCTGATTTGTCAGGAAATCATGGCTTTTAATACCCCGTCGTTTCTTGCGGCGGGGTTGCTCATTTATGCTCCGCATGGCAGCCGCATTCATCACCGTCAGCATTACCAGCCATGGGCAGGGTTTGGCAATTACTGCCACAGCCGCAGGACTGCACCTCATGTCCCGACCACCTGGCCGTCAGCCGCCTTACCACCTGTGCCAGGGGCTTTATCGATAAACCAAGCAGAACCGCAGCCCCAGTCAGTTGCAGCCAGGGTGGAACAACCTCGGCTGCCCGGCCGGCCACCGCCATGACATCAATATGTAAATAGGCATATATCCGGTTTACCGCCAGGCCGCAAAGGACGCTGACTACCGATATAGATGTCAGGTAGATGGCAACAGCCCGTTTGCCCAGCAGGCCGACAAGTACCGAGATGGAGGCAATATTAGTAGCTGGCCCCACCAGAAGAAAGACCAGGGCGGCCCCCGGACTGACCCCTTTAAGGATCATAGCGGCCGCAATGGGGGTTGAGGCCGTGGCGCAGATATACAGGGGAATGCCAAATAGCAGCATGAGGAGCATGGAACTTAGACCACCGCCGAGATAGCCGGTAAAAAATGAATCCGGCACCAGGGCGCTTATCACCCCGGCTAACAATAACCCCGCCAAAAACCAGAGCATCATGTCGGCCCATAAATCGGTGAGCGCGTAAAAACAGCCGGCCTTGAATTTCTCGAACATGGTGTGATGAGCGCGATGGGACTCGGCATCGCAGTCACTGCCGTCGCAACAATTATCCACCGGGCAGGATTGCAGCCAGTTGGCGGGCCGCTCTGCCCTGGGCGGATTAAGCAGGTTCTCAAATATCCCGGCGACCATGGCCGACAAAAAAGCGGCCACGGGCCGGGCGATGGTCATAATGGGATCAAGAAGCGCCCAGCTGATGCTAATCGAATCCACTCCGGACTCCGGGGTGCTAATCAGAAAGGCTACTGTTGCCCCGTTGTTGGCGCCCTCTTTTTTCAACGAGACGGCGGCCGGCAATACGCCGCAGGAGCAAAGCGGCAGTGGAACTCCAAGCAAGGCCGCTTTGATAACCGACATAAAGCGGCCCCGCCCCAGGTGATTGGCAATAGCGGCCGGCGACAGAAACATCTTCAGCAGACCGCCGATGATTAAACCCAGCAGAATGTAAACAGAGGATTCCAGTAGCAACTGCCATGAGGCCTCAAGAATTTTTAATATTATCATAAGTTTCACTTTCTCCTTTTATTCTTGCACATGCTCCAGAGCAACCAGCATAATCTGCCGAATATGCCCATCATTTAAACGATAATAGAGAATAGGCCCCTGACGGCGGTTAGCCACAAGATGAAGCTGACGCAGCATCCGCAGTTGATGACTCACCGCTGATTCGCTAAGCCCAAGGTAGCAGGCCAGGTCGCAGACACACATCTCACCGTCCTCCAAAGCCCAGAGAATTTTAATTCTGGTACCATCACCAATGGCCTTAAAAACCTGGGCGAGTTCCTTAACCTCTAAAGGGCTCAGCCCCTTTTTCAGAGCCTTATCCACCCTCTCCTGATGTATCATCCGGCATTCACATCTGTCCATGATATCTCCTTTATGTATGAGCATATACTCAGACAAGCAAATAGTCAACAAAATTTTATATTCCTGAGCGCTATATTCAGGAGGAGATAATTTAAAGAACTTCCTGACTTCTGACTTGCAGTGTTATTGTAACCAAAGGTGTAAAATTAACAGTACAATGGCAAATCCTGGTGGTCTTGGCGCAATAACTACAAACAAGCACTATTATGGAAAAATGAACTGGAAATTTT
>JAJSAA010000262.1 GCA_024274995.1 Deltaproteobacteria bacterium | reverse complement strand
GGCAGGTAGAGATTTTTTTCATCGGAATCAAAGGCGAATTGCAGGATCTTCATGCCGGGTAGTCCTAAGTTATCCCGCAGGGTAATAACGTCCGGGGTGATTATTCCCAGATCCTCGGCAATAATTGTCAGATTTTTCAGGCTACTTCTCATTTCCTTAAAAAAAGGCTGGCCCGGCCCCTTGAGCCAGCTGCCATTAACGGCGGTAGTTTCTGCCGCCGGGATTCGCCAATAGGAGGCGAAACCCCGGAAATGATCTATGCGGGTGAGATTAACCATCCTGCCCATTTCAGCAAAACGCTGTTGCCACCAAGTATAAAGAGTCTTGTTTTTCCGTTGCTTGCCGGTCTGCCAGCGATATATGGGGTTGCCCCAATGCTGGCCGGTGGCGCTGAAATAATCCGGTGGTACCCCGGCGGTATAGACAGGCTCTAACTGCTCGTCAAGCTCAAAGCAGTCCTGATGCGCCCAGACATCGACGCTGTCAAGACCGACATAGAAGGGGAGGTCGCCAATGAGGCTTACCCCCTGTTCGTTGGCGTAAGTCTTGAGACTTTGCCATTGGCGCTGGAAACATAATTGTTCAAAACAAAAATAATTAAGGTGTTCCGCAAGCTGTTTACGGTATTTCTTGACGGCCTCCGGGAGGTAGTGGGCAATGGCCGCCGGCCATTTATTCCAGGGCTGCCTGTGCTGCTCTTCACGAATGGCCATAAAGAGGGCATAATCGTCAAGCCAGGGCGTCTGGGCGCTGAATTTTTTTAATTGGTGCATGGCCGTGCCGTCAGCCATGAATTTTTGAAAGGCCCTGTGCAGTAAATTATCATGCAGTTTACTCACTGTCTCATAATTAACCTGATACTCCGATAAATTAAAACGATTGGCCTCTTTCAGGTCATTTACTGTCAGCCAGCCTTCATCATGAAGCTTGTCGAGGCTGATAAAAAGAGGATTGCCGGCCATGGACGCCAAGCCCATATATGGTGAACAACCCAGGGATGTTTCGGCCGGACAAAGAGGCAGGAACTGCCAGAAGGACTGGCCGGATTTGGTAAGAAAATCTACAAAATTGTAAGCGGCAGAGCCCAGATCGCCAATCCCGTAAGGGCTGGGAAGGGAGGAGATGTGGAGTAGAATACCGCTCCCGCGCCGAGGGATAAAATTAGTGGTTTTGTGCATGTGTTTCTCCTGTAATTATTTATTTTTAACTGTTCAGCAGCATTGCTGAACAGTTAAAAAAAGGTGGTTATTGCTACTTTTAGACATTATACAGAATAGTTGCATTTAATTTAGAGGCTGGGGGTTATTATTTGACATATGCCCTACTATGGCCATATATTTATTACAAATCATTATTTCTGGCTTTAAATATCTTGCTTTTTATCTGTTATGATCTTACTATATGAAATTTCGTGTATTTCGCATATTTTGTTAAGACAGCCCTGTCCGCAACCTTAATTCATTCCTAATCGGGAGAGATATTTTCGTGCCTGCCGAGATTAATAAAAAGCTGTTAAGCATCCATAAAGATCTGGGGTATATTACGATATCTATCCTCAATGATCTAATTCCAGAACATAAAAGTGTTGAGTTTATTGACCAGATTTATGATTTTCTGGAAAAAAATAATATTGTGGTTCTTAATG
>JAJSAA010000261.1 GCA_024274995.1 Deltaproteobacteria bacterium | reverse complement strand
GTTCGTTCTGAGCCAGGATCAAACTCTCCAGTTTAAATCCTTCTCATCTGACTCGCTAAAGCCAGTAATTATCATACTTGTTACTACTTCGTTGGCCCGTCATCTTGCTATTCAGTTTTCAAAGATCGATACCGTAAGGACAAACCTTACTCTGTTACCTGCCTGCGACTCGTTTAAACTACCGTCGCAAGCAATCCAGACTTTTTAACATTTCCAATTCTTCATGTCAACCACTTTGTTTGGCTTTTCTAAAAAGCTAAGTGGCGGCCGACTTGATGTCCCGGAAAGACCGACAACATAGCCGAACAGCTTATTACTGTCAACGACTTTTGTACCCTTTTTATTCCCCTTTTCTTTATCCTCGCTCTTTCAGTAAGTTAGGAATTGATTCTTTGCGTGGCCCAAAGTTAATGCCCCTGTTCGTTTTCCATACTCAACCACCTGGCAGCAGAATTCTCTAAGAGTTGAAAAAATTTCAGGTTGACTAAAAGGTGCTTTCCAGTTTAAATTATCGTGTTTTGTCTCTGGGGCAGGTAAATAAATATTAGTAACTGTTCAGATGTGCTCCAGGTTCGTTTGTTTCGGCCTCCGAGTCAGGTAAGCGGAGCGTAGCGAAGACTCCGATACTTCCTGTACGTGAGGAGGGCGAAACAAACGAAGATGGGGTGCATCTGAATAGTTACGAGTTGAGGGTGATTTGCAGCCTTCGCTGAATAGTTACAAATATTAGTTATAGGCTGTAAAATTTGGGTTATCTTCTTTATAGTATCATAGGCAGCTTATTACTGATTTTGTTCCTACCGTTTTTTCTGCCTTATTGTGTTATTACCCGTAAATATATCAATGGATTAGGCCAGAGATTTGGTTTTTTCAACGCCAGCTATTACCGGCATCACCCTCTAAGGATCTGGTTTCATGCCGCTTCGGTTGGAGAGGTTCAGGCGGCTAAAGCACTTATAGATGAGCTTGACAAAAGAAATGTCGATGCTGACCTTATAGTATCTACGGTTACCGAGCAAGGACAACTGGCGGTTAAAAGGCAATTCGGCACACGGGTAACCTGCCTCTATGCCCCTGTTGATCTGCCCTGGATTATCAATAGATTTATAAAGTTATTAAAACCCACGATTTATATAGTCTTAGAGACTGAGCTATGGCCTAATATTCTCCGTCAACTTAAGATTCAGGGAATAACCACCCTACTGCTTAATGGACGCCTGTCGGCCAGATCCTGCCGCCATTACCGTTTCATTGCCGGATTTATAAGCCATGTGATGAACAGCATAACTGCTGCGGCAGTTATCAGCCGTCAGGATATGGAGCGTTATACTGCTCTTGGATTAGAACCAGAAAAGATAATAATCAGCGGTAATGCCAAATATAATCTGGAAACGTCGATAACCAGCAAGGCCCGGCAAGAGGCTGAAAAACTACCGGGACTTGCCCCCCGCCCCGGACAAATAATCTTAGTGGCGGGCAGCACTCATAATGGCGAAGAAGAGTTCTTAATTAATCTCCATCAACATTTATGCCCTGAATTACCAGGTCTGCTTACCATTATAGCCCCAAGGCATCTGGCAAGACTCCCGGTTCTGGAAAATATTCTTAACCAACGCCGCCTTAAGTTTCAAAAATTTAGTGACTTGAGTACCGGTTTGAGAACGGCGGACATAATATTGCTTGATTGTATGGGAGTACTTGCCAGCCTGTACGCCAAGGCCGATTTCATCTTCTGCGGCGGCAGCCTGGTACCAAAAGGCGGCCATAATATTATGGAGGCGGCAAGCCAGGGCAGGGCCCCTTTTTTTGGCCCCCATATGGACGATTTTGCCGATGCTGCGGCCCTTCTTCTCGAAAAGGGGGCGGCCTTTCAGGTCGCCTCCGGAGCTGACTTAGAGAAACGTATATTGTATTTCATCAAACATAAGCACGAATACCAGAAAGCCTGTAAGGCCGCCTTACAGACCGCCAATGCTCAGCAGGGTGCCGCGCGGCGGCAGGTGGATTTAATTATTAAATATAGCTGTTGCACCAGCCAAATTGACTGAATAGTCACAATATTAAAAGATTAACCAGGGAAAAATTAACAAATAATATGAAAGCAATTATTGCTCTTGAAGATGGACGATTTTTTACGGGACAGTCATTCACCGGAACCGGCGAAGCCGTTGGGGAAATCGTCTTTAATACCGGAATGACAGGCTACCAGGAGATACTGACCGATCCCTCCTACAAGGGGCAAATGGTCACTATGACCTATCCGCTCATCGGTAATTACGGCATTAATAACGATGACATGGAGTCCGCCGCTCTGCATCCAGGGGCATTCTTCGTTAAGGAATACTGTCCGTTTCCAAGTAATTTCAGATCAACGGGAAATCTTGCCGATTTTCTCCGAACCAATAAGGTATTAGGGATTGAAGGACTGGATACTAGAGCCATTACCAGACATATCAGAAAGGCCGGGGCCTTGCGGGCCGCAGTATCTACCCTTGATCTTGACCCTGAATCTCTCAGTCAAAAGGCCAGATCATGGTCAGGCCTCGTGGGGCATGACATGGTACGCAAGGTAAGCTGCCTGGAGCCATATCTATGGGGCAACGACGGCCCGCAAGCAGCCGCCGCCTTTACCGCCTCCCGCCCCGTACTCAAGGTGGCAACCCTTGATTTCGGTCTGAAATACAACCAACTGAGAATCCTTCATGACCTTAACTGCCAGATTTTAGTGCTGCCAGCCGCCACCAGGGCCGAGGATATATTAGCCTTGAGTCCTGACGGTGTATTTCTGACTAACGGCCCTGGTGACCCGGCCGGCATTCCCGGTGTGGTTGATACTGTCCGAGCCTTATTGGGTAAACTGCCGATCTTCGGTATCTGCCTCGGACACCAGATTATGGGGCTGGCCTTTGACGGCCGAACCTACAAATTAAAATTCGGCCATCGCGGTTCCAATCAGCCGGTGCAGAACCTCGCTACTGGCAAGGTGGAAATCACCTCCCAGAACCACGGTTTCTGTGTCGACATGGAGAGCCTTGACCGAGATCAGGTTGAATGCACCCATGTTAACCTGAACGACAACAGCCTTGAGGGAATGCGACATAAAACCTACCCTGCATTTTCTGTCCAATATCACCCGGAAAACGCCCCTGGCCCCCACGACTCGATTTATCTCTTTAACCGCTTCATAGAGATGATGGGCTGACAGGCCAGGAACACGAAACGCCAAACGCGGAATAAACAACAAGACCAATTCAGAAAATACTCCATGCCAAAACGTCAAGACATAAAGAAAATACTCATTATAGGTTCAGGCCCCATTATTATCAGCCAAGGCTGTGAATTTGATTACTCAGGCACTCAG
>JAJSAA010000260.1 GCA_024274995.1 Deltaproteobacteria bacterium | reverse complement strand
CTTACATTTTAGGCTATATAATAATAAAAAAATTGTCCAGTACTAAAACTTTTTTATTGGAGGTTGAGATGAAACCAAAGGAAAGACTCGCAATTATGCGCCAAAAGGCTGTTGAATTGCCGCCCGCCGAACGTATTAAGAACTTTGATGAGGTTACCTTTAATTTTACTGAAAAGGCCGCTATGTTAGAGGCCGAGCGCTGCCTGCAGTGCAAGAAGCCTAAATGCCGGACAGGCTGCCCCATTCATAATAATATTCCTGAGTTTATCCGCCTGTTACGTGAGGGGCAGATTGAAGAGGCTTACTGGGTTATCCGTGAGACCAGTACGATGCCGGCGGTCTGTTCCAGGGTATGTCCCCACGAGTTTCAATGTGAGGGTTCATGTATTCGCGGCAAAAAGGGCGAACCGGTGGCCATTGGCATGCTTGAACGCTATATTGTCGATTGGATGGTTCTCCATAATATGAATATGACCAGGGCCTGCGCCTTGCCGAAAGAGGAACGGGTAGCTATTGTTGGTTCCGGCCCGGCCGGAATGGCCGTGGCCTATTATCTTGCTCATGAGGGCTATCATTGTACCATATTTGAAGCTCTGCCGGTTCTTGGCGGCATGCTTACTGTCGGTATTCCTGCCTACCGCCTGCCCCGCCATATTATTAATGCCGAGTTTGATGCCCTGAAACATTGCGGAGTTGAGATAATAAATAGTATCAAGATCGGCATAGATAAAACCATTGATGACTTGCGCCAGGAGGGCTTTAAGGCGGTATTTCTCAGCCCTGGTGCGCATGCCAGTCGTAAACTTGGTATTGAGGGAGAAAATTTAGAGGGCGTTATTCACGGTGTTGATTACCTGCGTGATGTTAACCTTGGCAAGGATATCCATTTAGGTAAAGAGGTGGTCGTGGTTGGTGGCGGTAATGTGGCCATTGATGTGGCCCGGACAGCCCTGCGTACAGGCTCGGACAAGGTGTTTATTCTTTACCGGCGCACCATGGCCGAGATGCCTGCTGCCAAGGCGGAGATTCATCATCTGCGGGAAGAAGGGGTTAAGGTTGAATTTTTAGCGGCTCCGGTTGAAATTCATGGTGTAAATGGCAGATTATCCGAGATAGAGTGCATTAAGATGCGCCTTGGTGAATGTGATGCCTCGGGACGTTGTCGACCGGTACCCATTGAGGGATCTAATTTCATGATCAAGGCCGATGCCGTAATTCCCGCGGTAAGCCAGAAGGTAGATCCCACAGCCGGTGCCGGAGAGAATGTAGCAATGACCAAGTGGGGGACATTTGATGTTGATCCCGATACCCTGCAAACCAACATTGATTGGTTATTTGCCGGCGGCGATGCCGTTTTAGGGCCGCAGACCGCCGCTAAGGCCGTTCATCAGGGACGCATGGCAGCGGAGTCCATTAAGCGTTTCATTGAGGGACGAGATTTACGTGAAGGACGGTTTGACTCCGAAGAACAATAACGGCTTATTGGGTAACTATTCGCCCCATACTGCCTTGACTGAACAGCTACTGCTTTTCTTCAGCAGTAGCTGTTTCATCCAGGGATAGATCAAGCTCCTCTGGTGCCGCTTCCATATCTAAACTAAGATCTATCGGCTCGAGAGAGGCATTTTCCATCTCCTGGTTGTCCTGATCAAATTCCAGTTCCAGGGCCTCTGCCCCCGGCTCCAGACTTTCCAGGGTTAATTCCTGCTCGTCGATATTGACACCTTCTATGTCAAGAGATTCGTCGACCCGGGGGATGGTAGAATTCTCCACGGTTGAAGCGGCAGGTTGCGGGGCATGAACTAAATCAGAGAGATCTATTTGCTCCAGGTCAAGAGACAGGGCTCCAGAATCACCAGCCTCTTCCACCGGGCCTGCTGGTTCTTCTAAAGGACTATCGTCAATTTCCAGGGAGAGCGATTCTATATCAAGGGTAAGCAGGTCATCATCCGCCTCCTCGTCAGAGATACTTTCTGGTGACAGCCCCTTCTCTTCCTTAATCAACTCCGCTGGTTCTGGTTCAAGGCTGATGCCAGCCTCGGGATCCGGGCTTATTTCTGCCTCATTGCCGAGGGTATTATCCATGAGAGCCGCCGCCCCTTCAGCTATTTGCCCGTCATCGCTGTCCTGGTCAGAATCCAAATCCAGGCTTGATTGGTCAAGGGGAGGCATTTCCCCTAAATCAAATGAGATCTCATCCTGGCCATCTGCTGTTTCGTCGAGCAGAGTTGATTCATCACTTTCCGGCCCGGATTCTCCCTCAGACGGGCCATCATACTCGTCCTCCGGGGGCGTAGGCTGCTGGATTGTCTCATCATCATGGCCATAAATAGAATCTAAAAAATATTGCTCTTCTACCACAATGGCAGTACCGTTTAATGTCTTTTGGGTTTCAGCAAGGTCTTGGTTGCAGCTTGGGCAGGAAACAAGACTGTCAAATGATATATGACCGCATTTTGGACAAAGCATGGCAGAATCCTTTTTTGAGTAATTGATTATGATGGGCGCATAGTAACTAAAATTATCTTAAAGCAGAAAATATCTTTTGGTCAAGCCTGAGTCGCAAATTGTTGCAAAATAGTGCAGATCAGGATAATAAGTTATAAATTAAGTCGTAACTGTTTAGGGCAATTTACAGTCAGACTAAGTCTGATGGCGTCGTAAAAAGTTCGATCTACGGCGTTGTGGCGTTTCGGCAGACTCCGGCATACCACATGTATAGCCGGAGCCCTACCGAACCACCACGCCTCACAGTCTACGCTTAGCTGTATATCGAACTTTTTGACTTAACCATCTTTAGTTAGTGATGGGCTTTTTACGAGTCCATCAAGTCTTACTAATTCAGCTATAGGATATCAATGTACTCTGTCCGTAGATTATTTCTCATTGTTTTTGTTGGAATTATGCTTGCCGCCTGTTCCTCCACTACCTACGTGCGGCATTTGGCCTCTGATGCCTCACTTATTGTCCCTCTTCAGACTACCAGAAAAGAGGTACTGAATTATTTGGGGCCGCCAGATTATCAGCTTAAACTTGCTGATGGTAATGAGTGGATTTATTTTCAGGGGAATAAGTCTCTGCTGCGCAAAACGCCTTATATCGGCTATAAGTTTGGGCGGGAGGATTATGATTTACTGGAGATTTTCTTGAAAAACAATGTTGTTCAAAGCCGGGCTTATCGTCTCTTTAATGAGCGCCAATTCAAGCAATTTAAAAAGAATACGCTCAAGGCCGTTGAAAAAAAATAATTACGCCACCGCCCGGGCTCGAATGCTCGAGGAACAGATTATCCCCAGGGGAGTAACCGATAATCAAGTTCTTACAGCCATGGGTAGTGTGCCCCGCCATTTATTTGTTGAAGATGCCCTGCAGTCTCAGGCCTATGGTGATTATGCTCTGCCCATCGGTTCCGGGCAGACAATATCACAGCCCTATATAGTCGGGCTGATGACCGAGGCTCTTAATCTGCGCCCTGAGCATATTGTATTAGAGATAGGTACGGGCAGCGGTTACCAGACGGCTGTTCTCTCACAGCTTTGCGCCAAGGTTTATACAGTTGAGCGCCTGAAGCCCCTCTTTATTAAAGCTCGCCGATTATTTGATCAACTCCATTATTTAAATGTGGTGTGTAAATTAGATGACGGTACCATTGGCTGGTCGGCCTATGCCCCTTTTGACGCAATAATTGTCACGGCAGCCGGGCCGGTTTTGCCCTCCACTCTGCTCACTCAACTTGCTGATCCTGGGACAATGGTTATCCCGGTGGGCAATCGGCAGAGCCAAAAATTAATGGTGGTACGGAAGCGTGATGGAGTTGTTAGTGAAGAGGACATCGAAGATGTGCGTTTTGTCCGCCTCATTGGCCAGCAAGGCTGGCAGCCATGATCAACTTTTCTGCTTGACAATGATGAGCTTCATATTATACACTTTATGTTAGAGTTTGGTTACCCTGCGTAAATGTTGTCATACAATTATATTAATCTTATTAGAATGTTTTCTGCTTAAAGTATGAAAATTTCCCTTATTACAATTATAACGGTCTTGTCTCTGTGTGCCGTTAACGCCTATGCTGGCAGCTCAAGCTCTAAAGCCGGAATGGAAGAGTTACGCTTTTCATTTTCGCTCTTACCGGTTAAGAGTCCCAACACCTTGGCAGGTTCTTTGTTCAGCCATAATTCTTTGGCCCAGCAGGGAGTTGTTTCATTAAAGAGTTCGGGATTGCAGGCCGTTACCACTGTCAGCGGCAAACATATACGCGGCGGACTTTCCTATCTGACTGGCTCCGCCGTAGAAAATAACCTTTTCTCCGGCTGGTATCGCTCTACCACCGAAGTTGGTCTTGGCCTACGGCCAGTATTTATTTTACCCTGCGAATATCTCGATTTGTATACCAGCCTCCATCCCCTTGATTCAACTGGCAAGAAGGGGCTTAGCATTCACGGAGCCTATCTGCTGAGACCTAACCTGCAGATAAATGGTGCCTTTCTCGTTGCCCAGTCGACAATGACCAAACAATCATTAAATGAGAATGGTCTGATTGTTGCGGGTGATAGTGCAAAAAAAACAAACTGGCAATTGGATCTGGGTGGTGCCATTCGTTTTAGTCACAATATGACCTATAGTATTAATTTTGGTTACATGGATGGCGGTGATATTTTCACCAAGGGGCAAGCTGCTAATTTAGATGGCGGCGGCAGCGCCTATGTCGTTAAGCATCAACTCAACATGAGTTTCTAATCCCTGCTGCCAGCAGTTGAAGATTGCTTTTTACAAGTGTATCATTTCTGATTGTCTGTTGACCTTCCTGATTCACCTCTCCCCTCATCCAGCAGTTCATTGAAATAGATTATTGATCTGAATTCGGTGGATTTTTTTATTGCCAGTCTGCTGCTGGGTTTAGCAACATAGATAAGATGCTTAATCCCATATCGTTGAGCGGATTGAAGGATTTTTTCGGTATCCTCCGCCAACATGGTGGTTGATTTGTCAAATTTGATTACCTGCCGCAGTCCTTCCCAGAAGGCATGATCCTCTTTTGGGCAACCAATCTCCTCAGCGCATATTATGCGGTCAAAATAGTCGTTTAAGGCGGTCTTTTTCATTTTAATGCCCAAGGTCTTGCTATGGGCATTTGTTACCAAAAACACCCTTTTCTGCGCTTTTTGCAAAAATACAAGGAAATCAACTACATAGGGGTGAATTTTGATTAAATGGTCGATTTTTACCTTCAAGGCAGGAATATCCAGCCTTAATTGTTCCGACCAGTAATCAAGATCGGTCCAATCCAGCGTTCCCTCTTTGGCCTTGTAGGTTTGCAGTAATACCTTCCTCGCTTCCATGTCAGACAGGTTGTTTTGAGCCGCAAAGATCTGCGGCACATATTCCTCCCAGAAATAATCATCGTAATGCTTATCGAGCAGAGTACCATCCATATCAAGGAGTACGGTTTCAATCTCTGACCAGTCCAACATCGTTTCTTTAGCCATTTTCTCATTTTCCGCCCCTGGCGGCTCCAATGAGGGTATGGAACTGGTTAATATTATTTTCCCGCATATAGCGCCTTATACCGCTTTGAATTTCATCAACACCTGCCGGGTTGAAAAAATTCGCCGTTCCAACCTGGATCGCACTGGCCCCAGCCAGGATAAACTCCATGGCATCCTGCCAGGTGCTTATGCCGCCGATGCCGATTACAGGAATATGAACGGCCTCTGCCGCCTGCCAGACCATGCGCAAAGCAACCGGTTTAATTGCCGGGCCAGAAAGGCCGCCGGTGATATTAGCTAATACCGGCTTTCTAAGCCTGATATCTATGGCCATGCCGATAAGGGTATTGATCAAGGAAACGGCGTTTGCTCCGCCAGCCTCGGCCGCCCTGGCCATGGCCCCAATATCGCTGACATTAGGGGATAGTTTAACAATTAGGGGAAGAGAGGTCGCCTGACGTACCGTACTGGTTAATTCTCGCGCCAGGTCAGGCTGAGAACCAAAGGCCACGCCGCCTTTTTTGACATTAGGACAGGAAATATTCAATTCAATAGCACTGATTCCCTCTTCCTGATCAAGGCCGGCAGCTAAATGACGGTATTCTTCAATACTATCTCCCAGAATATTGACAATGAGGGGGCATTTGCGGCCTTTAAGGTATGGCAGTTTATCTTTTATAAAGGCCTCCAGGCCGACATTCTCCAGACCGATGGCATTCAGCATACCGCAGGCCGTCTCCACAATTCGGGGCGGCGGATTGCCGGGCCTGGGTCTAAGCGAGATGCCCTTGACTACTATGGCTCCAAGGCTATCAAGGTCAGTCAAGGACTCGAATTCCCGGCCATAACCAAAGGTGCCGGAGGCGGTCATAACCGGATTATTGAGTTTCAGACCACCGCCAATATCTACCCTTAAATCTTGATTATTGTCATTCATGATTTCCACTCAATCTGGTCAGCCGTGAACACCGGTCCATCCTGGCAGACATGGAGGTATTTCCCCCCCTTGCGGTTAGTATTTCGGGCGGTGATTGTGCAGCCCAGACAGGCGGATATACCGCAGGCCATCATGGTTTCCATGGAAACCTGGCAGGGCCATCCATGCTGGCAAATGGCGGCCACGGCCCGCATCATCGGGTATGGCCCGCAGGAATATACCTGCCATTTTGCCTTGTCGTCTTCCGCAAGCAGAGCCGGTAGGGCTTCAATAATAAAACCCCGTTGCCCCATGCTGCCATCATCGGTGGCATAGCGCAGCGAGCCGTCCAGGGCCTGAAAGGCAGGTAAAAATGCCATTAACTCTGCTTTGTTTCTTGCCCCCAGCAGGATATGGGGAGTTGTCCCCCGGCTCCGCATAGTTTGGGCGAGAAAGAGGAGTGGAGCAACCCCCATGCCGCCGCCAATGAGACAGCATGGGCCTTCCTGCAAGGTAAAGGCGTTGCCCAGCGGCCCGAGAATATCCAATTGCTGCCCCGCTTCAAGTTTACTCAGGAGAGTGGTGCCCTTACCCAGTCTTTTAAAGAGAATCTGGATTTCATCGCCCTCGGCCTGATGGATCGAAAAGGGACGGCGCAGTAAAGGATCAAATCCCATTCCGGTCTTTACCATTATAAACTGTCCCGCCTGGGCGGCGGCAGCAATTTCCGGCGCTTGTATGCTCAGGCGGTATATATCCGCTCCCAGACTTTCGTTCAGGGTTATATGTCTTTTTGCTTGTATCATTTTGATAATTTACTCAGCTAAGGTCAAGACTGCCCCAAATTATGAGTCACAATCTCAGCCCATATTTATTG
>JAJSAA010000259.1 GCA_024274995.1 Deltaproteobacteria bacterium | reverse complement strand
GGTGGAGGAGTCCTTCGGGGCTCAATTTGTCGGGGCCTATGGAGATAAACGGGGTCTGACCCCTAATTTTGATCGTCTCGCCAAACAAGGTCTGTTGTTTACCAATGCCTATGCCAGCGGCACCAGGACGGTGCGGGGCCTCGGGGCCATTGTCTGCTCCATGACGCCCATTCCCAGTGAGGGCATAAGGAAACGGCCCGGCTCGGAACATATTGCCAACTGGGGTGATGTCCTGCGGGCCAAGGGCTATCAGAGAAGCTTTCTCTATGGCGGCCATGGCATGTTTGACAATATGAATCATTTTTTTTCAAGTAATGGCTTTGCCATCAGCGATATCAGTGATATTAAACGCATCACCCAGCGCACTATCTGGGGGGTCTGTGATGAGGATATATTTCGGCATGCGGTGGACTATTACGGCCGGGCTGCGGCGCAGGGTAAACCCTTTATGTCGGTAATCATGACCACGTCCAATCACCAGCCCTTCCAGTTCCCGGCCGGAATTGCCAATATACCCCCGGAGAACGGCGGCCGCCTGGCTGGAGTGCGTTATGCCGATTACGCCATCGGCCGATTTATAAAGGCGGCTCTGGCCACTCCGTGGGGTAAAAACACCCTCTTTATTATTGTGGCCGACCATGACGCCAGGGTTTACGGCAGTCAGCAGATTCCCATGCGTCATTACCGAATTCCGCTGCTGATGCTGGCTCCCGGACACCTGCGGCCGGGTCGGGTCACGGTGCCCACCGGTCAGATTGATATTGCCCCCACGGTTATGGGGCTTCTGGGCCTGTCTTTTAAGGCTCCATTTTACGGCCAGAATGTTCTTGCTCCGGTTACCCAGAATCGGCCGCGGCCGATTCTGGTGAATCATGATCATGATGTCGGGTTACTCATGGATGGTAAACTGGTGGTGTTGGGACTTCATAAAACTGTGCATGTTTATGACTATAATGCGGTGGATTACACTCAGAAACCGTCTTCTCCCGCCCCCGAGTTAGTTGATCTGGCCACCGCCTATTTTCAGACGGCCTTTGAACTTTTTGAGAGTCATAAATATAAATTGCCACCTCAGCAGCGGCATGCGCCTTAAGTTTATTGCTAATCCGGCGGCCGGCTCTCATCAGGCCGGGATCATAGAGCGGGCCGCCGAATATATGCGGCGGCAGGGAGCCGAGGTGGAGGTTTTTCGCACCGAATACGCCGGGCATGCCGCCGAACTGGCCGCCAACATGGCGGGCTTTGAGCGTTTGGTGGTGGCGGGTGGTGACGGCACCATCAATGAGGTTATTAATGGCATGATGCCGGAACCTCGGCCCATGGCCGGGATCCCCCTGGGAACGGCCAATGTTCTTGCCCTGGAATGTGCCCTGCCCAGGGACTTGGCTGCCCAATGCGCCCTGGCCGTCATCGGTAAACCACGATTGGCCACTCTGGGCCGGGCCGGCGGTCGTTATTTTCTGCTCATGGCTGGAGCTGGTATGGATGCGGCGGCGGTGGAAGGGGTTAGTCTGAGCTTGAAGAAGATAACGGGGAAGGGGGCTTATTTTTACAGCGCCTTTAAAGTCTGGCTGCGGCAGCCGGTGCGGGAAATCTGCTGCCGCATGGGGGATGGAACGACATTCCGCCATCTATCCCAGGTGGTGGTTTGTAACAGCAGACTGTACGGCGGCTCCTTCTGTCTGGCCCCAGCCGCCTCCGTATTCAGCCCCCAATTTGAGGTTGTAATCCTGCCGTTCATGGGGCGTTTTTCTCTCCTGGGTTGTCTTTTGTCATTACTCAGAGGACGAATACGGTTGCCGGGCCGGATATTAACCACTAACCGTCTTGCTGTCAGCGGTCAGGGACAATTACAGTTAGACGGTGAGGCGGCTGGGGAGGCGGCAGTGGAGATTGAGGCCTGTCCGGCGGTACTGCCTTTGATCTGTACGGAGTAGAGCCGTGCAATACGCTTTTGATCTCAATATTTCCTGATTACCAATAAATAATGAATAATGAATAATATGCAAGTAAATAACAGCGGAGCGCCTGACCGCCAATGGCGGCAGGCCTTTCTGCTTCTGCTTCTCGCAGTAACCGCCTGGCGGCTGCTTTATCTAATTATTACCCCTCTTGATCTGGTGCCTGATGAGGCCTATTATTGGGGCTGGGGTCGTCATCTGGCCTGGGGATATTACAGCAAACCGCCGCTTATTGCCTGGTTGAATGCCCTGTCGTCCTTTGTCTTTGGCGTCAGCCCTTTTACCGTCCGGCTGCCGGCCGTAATCTGCGGCTCAATCTCCCTCTGGGCGCTTTATGCCCTTTCGGCCCGCATGTTCAACCCAAGAACTGGATTCTGGGCCGTGCTGCTGGCCGTGGCGGCCCCCGGCAGTGCGGTGCTGAATCTGATTATGACCATTGACGCCCCTTTGGTTGCCTGTTGGTCTCTGGCCCTTTACGGACTCTGGCGTTGTCTCGAAGATGAAGAGGGCAGGTGGGGTTGGCCGCTCTTTACCATAATGTTCTGCGGTATTGGTCTGCTGGCCAAGCAGATGATGATTTTTTTCCCTCTGCTGACCCTGATTTTTCTATGGGCCAGCCGGGAAGATCGTTTTCACCTGCGCCGTCCCTGGCCTTATCTGCTTTTGCTCCTCCCGCTGCTTTTTCTGATTCCGGATCTGTTCTGGAACTATCATCATGGCTGGATCACCCTGAAGCACACGGCGCATCATTTTCAGGGTAATCATAGTTTCTGGCGTTTTGAAACTACCCTGCCTGATTTTATCGGCAGTCAGTTGTTGCTGCTTTCTCCTCTCACCGTGATATTTATGGGGCTTATTACCTTTGGTTTATTTCGCCAGGGTCAAAAAATAGAGCGTCGTCCCAAATTGTTAATCATTTTCAGTATCCTGCCCCTGGTGGTTTTTGTACTTCTCTCCCTGCGCCAAAGGGTAAACGCTAACTGGCCGGCGGTCTTCTACCTCTCTGCTTTTATTCTGGTGGCCGCCTGGCTCACCGGTCATGGTAGCTTGGGGCCTAATGTACCCGCCGCTGGCCGCAGCAGGCGGCTGTGGGTGGTATTGAGCGGCCTGTTTCTGACCACGCTTATTTATTTTTTAAGTTTTTATATAGGTCATACCGCCATTGGCGGCGGGGCCAAAGACCCCCTGCATCGTTTGAAGGGCTGGAGTGCCCTGGGGCATGAGGTGACGGTCTTAAGGAACAGAAACGCCAGCCCCACTAAGCCCTTTATCCTCGCCGTGACCCGGCAGACGGCAAGTGAGATGGCCTTTTACGTTCAGGGCCGGCCGACCGTCTATGTTTGGAACAGTGCGCCGGGAGTTATATCTTCACAGTATGATATATGGCCGGGGCCAGTGGGGAAGATCGGGTCTGATGCCCTTATTCTGGTTGAAACCGAGCTGGGCGGGGCCTTGCCGGGCGGATTGCGGCAGGTCTTTCAGGAAGTGCGGCCTCTATCGCCTGTTTCCATATCCATGGGGGCCGCGGCCAGCCGGAATTATAAGGTTTATTTGGGCCGCAATCTTTTGCGGTGGCCTCGATGACGAGGCAGGATTGCTTAAAGAAAACCCCTGAAGGTGGGGATTACAGCCGTTATTGGCGGCCGGATATTATCACGGTTCTGGTCATATTAATTACGGGCAGTTTGCTCTGCCGTGTTTTTTTAGATGAAACTGCCGCTAAATGGTTTTATCATCCCATGGGTTTAAGTGCAACCTGGCCCTATGGCCGTTTGCAGCCCTGGCGTTTTTTGAATAATGCCGATAAGCTGTTGACCCTGCTTTTGAGCGCTATAGCCCTTGGCACTTTATTTTTTAGCTTCCTGATGTCAAGAGCCAGGATTTGGCGGCGGCGGGCGATTTTTATTATAGTCAGTATGCTGATTGGCCCCGGTCTGATTGTAAATGTCTGCCTGAAAGACCATTGGGGCCGCCCCCGCCCGGAGCAGGTAAAGGAATTTGGCGGTCAGTTGGATTTTAAGCCGCTTTTTGTTAAGGGGACAGATGGCCAAGGGCATTCTTTTCCCAGCGGTCATGCCTCTATTGCCTTTGAATTTCTGGTCTTCTTTTTTATCTGGCGGCGGCGCAGACCATGGGCTCTGGCTGCCCTCGCTGGCGGCTTGGGGCTTGGCCTTATGATGAGTGTGGCCCGGATGGCGGCTGGAGCCCATTTCCTTTCCGACGTGCTGTGGTCGGGGGGGATTACCTTTATGGTATCTTGGGTTCTCTATTATTTTGTCTTCCGTATCCCAGAGCACGAAGATACTTAATTTCTTCTTTTACGTTATTATCAACGACGGAGTTGACGGGAATGGCGGTAAGCGCTCCATGAACACCCGGCTGCACGCACTTAAGTACCCCGATATACAGGGGGTATTATCGGGGTACTTAATTACGCACAGCAGGGCATCCCTGAAACGCTTACATTCCGAGAGGTTATAAAGTCAAGAGTGTGGCTTATTGAGCGCTTATGTTTTAAGCGTCGGTGAAATCCGTCGGCGGCGTTTTCAGGAAACCGACGAATTTGGCCTTTTCGATGGCATTGGTGTAGGCATCTTCGGCGGAAATCATATTTTTTTGCAGATAAGTCAGAATGGCATCATCCAGAGTTTGCATACCGTATTTCTTTCCGGTTTGCATGGCGGAAGGGATCTGAAAGGTCTTGCCCTCGCGGATGAGATTACGGATGGCCGGAGTGCAGACCAGAATTTCCAGGGCGGCGCAGCGCCCCTTTTTGTCTATTCGTTTAAAGAGGGTTTGGGAAACTACGGCCTTCAGGGCATCAGCCAGGGTTGAGCGTACCTGGGCTTGTTGATTGGCGGGGAAAATTTCAATCATCCGGTCGACGGTTTTGGAGGCGTTGATGGTATGTAGAGTACCGAAGACGAGATGACCAGTCATGGCGGCCTCCATAGCCAGCGAGATGGTCTCCAGATCCCTCATCTCACCCACCATGATTATGTCTGGATCCTCACGCAGGGCACCGCGTAGGGCGGTGGAGAATGATTTGGTGTGCAGTCCGACCTCACGATGGTTAACGATACAGTTCTGGCTCTTGTGGACAAACTCGATGGGGTCTTCAATCGTCAGGATATGATCATGCCTGGTCTTGTTAGCCTCATCGATAATGGCGGCCAGGGTGGTTGATTTACCGCTGCCGGTGGGGCCGGTTATCAGCACCATGCCCTTGGGCAGGCCGGATAGTTTTGAGATAATCTGGGGCAGACCAAGCTGTTCACAGGTAAGAATATCACTGGGGATCTCCCGGAATACGCCGCCGATGCCGTATTTCTGCATGAAGAGATTACCCCTGTAGCGGGCCAGACCGGGGATTTCATAGCCGAAGTCCACATCACCAGTCTCCTCGAATTTCTTGATCTTCTCTTCGGTAATAATTTCATAGAGCAGGGGCTTCAGGGATTCATTGTCAAGGGCCTTGTATTTTATCCGCTCCATATCCCCCCTGATCCGGAGTATGGGCTGCTGGCCGGAGACCATGTGTAGATCGGAGGCACCTTGTTCGTGCATTAGTTTAAAAAAAGCATCAATCTGGGCCATATTTTACCTCAATGTTTATCGGATAAGATCAGGGGCTCCCGTGTGCCAATAAAGAGCTTATTGGTTTCATATAATCCGAAATTACAGTTATTCTATCAAAAATGCCGCATCTGGCAAATTGTTTTTAAGAAAATGTATAAAATTGATCTTCATTGTCATTCCTGCTTTTCAGATGGTCTGCTTTCTCCAACTCAGTTAGTGGTTCGGGCCAGGGAACGGGGTTTGAATATTCTAGCCCTTACTGACCATGATACCATGGCTGGGATTCCCGAGGCCAAAGATGCCGCTGATAACTGCGGGCTTCAATTTATTGCCGGTCTGGAATTGAGTGCTAATCATAATGGTATTGACATTCATGTCCTGGGCTATGGCATGCGGCCAGTTGATAACGATAACTTGCGAAGTGGATTAGAGCGTATCCAAACGGCCCGCAGGCGGCGGAATGAGGCTATTTTAACAAAATTACGGGCCTTGGGCTACGAACTTCAAATAACCGATTTACCAGCTAAGGATTGCGGCCAGCTTGGCAGGCCGCATATCGCCCATCTCCTCGCCGCCCGGAAAATAGCCGTTTCGGAGGATGATGCCTTCCGCCGCTTTTTGCGCAAGGGGGCGGCGGCTTATGTGAAGCGGGATATTCTTACGGCTGAAAAGGCCGTCAGCATGATTAGAGGGGCAGGAGGTCTGGCCTTTATGGCCCATCCCAGTCTCGCGGGTCTTTCAGAGGCGGTGTTGGCCCGTTTGTTAGCTGAGCTCATGGACTTTGGCCTTTCCGGGGTTGAGGTCTATCATCCCTCAAACAGCCCTAAAAATATACGCTTTTTGCTTGATTTTTGTGAGCGCCGTAATTTATTAATCAGTGGCGGCTCCGATTTTCATGGCCGCGAGCGGGATCGGGCTGATCTTGGTGAGTATGGCGGCGGCCGCCTGATTCCGTATTCTGGCCTCGAGAATTTTTTAATTAATGAATCCATTGGAAAATTATGAACACAATTTTAGTTGTTGATGATGAGCCCAATTATTTGATCGTTATCTCTGAACTCCTCGGTGAAGAGGGGTTTGAAACCATTACGGCCGATAATGGCACCAAGGCTCTCGCCTTGATGAAGGGGGCGGATATTGATCTGGTACTTACTGATATGCAGATGCCGGATATGGATGGCTTTGCCTTGTTGGAGGCCGTGAAATCAAGCCGGCCGGAGATGCCGGTTATCATGATTACCGCCTATGGCGAGGTAGAAAAGGCGGTGCGGG
>JAJSAA010000258.1 GCA_024274995.1 Deltaproteobacteria bacterium | reverse complement strand
GCAAGGACGCTTTTGAAAAAAGCTTGGCAAAACCATGGCCTGCGGCGCTAAAAACAACGCCCTAAAGGGCGAGGTATTAAACCCGAGCTACGCAATAAATTCAGTTGAAGGCGGAAATACAAAAAACGCTTATTTAACAGACCAACAGGAACAGCCAGAGAGTTATGCGGTCTCAAAAACCAGCACCACAGGCGTGTCCTATTAATGCTCTATTTTTTGTTGGTGAAAAATTGTTGAGTATAAGAAATTACACCGTAATGTCAAGGATTTTAAGTAAGCGAAAAAAAGACAGGGGGCACAGTTACAGCTGAATAGTTACATTATTTGGCAAAAGAAGCTGTCACTAACCTTAGTGTCCCATAGAGAGCCCCAAACTGCGGGCCTATAACTGGGGCGGGGATTTAAAGCTACGACTTGACCGGCTGATTTTCAACCTTTTCAAGAACCTTTAACTTAGCTTTCAAGCGTTTAATTAAACCGCTTATTTGCTCGTTCGACAGGATCTGAGCGAATTGACGCCGGTATTGCTTGACGACACTCACGCCTTCAATAACGACATCGTACACCCTCCAGATACCGTTACGGTTTATCATCTTATAATTAATAGACATGGTATCATTATTATTCTCATACTTACTATAAACAAGTGCCAGATTATTACGCTTCAGCTGCTTGATAAAGGTCATCTGACCATCGGTATAGGAATCAACCCGCCTTATGTAGGTATTTTGCAGGAGGTCAGCGAAGAGACGTACAAAAACGGCCCGCTCTCCGGCATCGACAGTCTTCCAGGCTGGCCCGAGAGCCAGGCGGCCCATAAGTTGAAAGTCAAAGCGATAATCAATCAGCTCATAGAGCTTTTGCTGTCTGAGTACCTGCTGCTTTTTAAGAACCGGGTCTTTGAGCAGGGCCAAAGCCTTGTTAACCGTATCCCCCATCTGGTTTAAAGGTTCATCAGCCTTGAGAGCCAGGGCCTTGCCTCCCCAGGGCATGACAACAGCGCACAACACAGCGAGAAGCACAAAGGACTTTGTTTTATTTAAACCAATGTTTTTTTTAAGCCTGAGTATCATTAATTTTATTTTATTAGAGATTAATATTCAGAGAACTGCCCTGCAGGGGATGTGAGACAACCATTGTATCACGGAACCCAGCTGCGCTTAGCTGCAGCTCAACAGTCTTGGCCGCCATAAAATTGCGGCCGGCCGGAACCTGAAGACCATAAAAGCTATAATCTCCCCGGTTATAGATCACCACTACGGTTTTACGCCCCATTGCCATTAATCTTCGATTTAAGTCCCGCATACCATCATGCCGCCAAAAGACACCCACCTGAACAAAAAAATTATTCTGAACAGGCGCGGCTCCGGGCCGAGCCTTAGAGGAGTTAAGGCTCTTACTCTCCGACCGTGGCTTATTCGTGGCAATATGCCTGTAATCGCCAAGATGACTATTATCACCACCAGCATGGCGGCTGATCTTATTTTTAATTTTCTGCCGCCGGTTCTTGGTATAAAATTCCTTCATAGCCGTATAGGGATCAAAGGCGGCCTCTTTGAACTGCTCATACTCCCCGACATTAAGAGATATATAGTTAACCTGTCTTACGGCATGTACTGCTAACAGAGCCTTCCAGTCAGAGGAGGTCATATAGGTCACGGGATCAAGGAAGGAATCACCCGCCATCCCCGCAGTGTCACGCAGATTAGAGGGCCCCAGAAAAGGCCAACAGATATAAAGCCCCTCACCAACCCCGTAATGGCCCAGGGTCTGGCCCAGATCTTCATCCGCAGTTTGCAGGTGAAAAACATATTGAGCCGGATCACCCAGGCCGCCCACCCCCACCGTGGTATTGAGTACGAAACGGGACAATTCCACTCCAGAGTCGGAAAATTTCCCCTGCAACAGGTCATTTACGAGCCGTACCGGGGTCAAAAAGTTATGAAAGGCGCTCCACAAACTGGCCCGTAACGGCTGGGGCAGGACAAATTTCCAGGCCTTGGCAGTGGGCTCCAGGACATAGGTATACAGCTTATCGTTAAACTGAAAAAATATTCGATTTAAGGGCTCCAGAGGATCGTTAATCTTGATCTCAGGCTGACTATAGGCTGCCAGATCATTCTCCAGGATATCTTCCGCTGCCCCTGCGGAGTGTATATAATTAGGCCCCCAAATAAAAATAGCGACAAGCAGAGCGACAATCTTAAACCTCATAAGTCTTTCCTGTTATCCTGTTTTCCTGTTATATTGTTCAATAAACGGAAGAATAAGTCCTATCTTCCTTAAATAATCTTGCATTATAAAGCAAGAAAAATTATATCCCTTGAATAATTATCAAAAAATAAAGTGTTTTTGGCAAGCTTTAATCATGTTTTTTTATAACTGCGGAATTAAGGGCAGTTTACACCCCCACGCTGTAGCACTTCCAGCGTGGCACCGCCCGAATTACCCGTTTTGTAATATCACCGAAACAGAGTTCAGACTCTTCTTTTATCCTGGCACATCTGCACAGTTTCAGCTCACAGTTAAGGGCAGTTTGTCTGCTTTTAACCGGATAAGTTACATCTTGGCAAGGAATAGGTATGCTCAGTAAAATATATCAGCGGCTCATCCTCGATCATCCCTGGCTGGCGTTACTCGGCGCCCTGCTCGTTACCGGTTTTTTCGCCGCCCATATCCCAGAGTTTAAACTTGACGCCTCAGCGGACTCATTAGTTCTGGAAAATGACCAGGCTCTGCGTTATTACCGTCAGGAAGTCAGCAGATACAGCTCCAACGACTATCTCGTTCTGACCTATACCCCCGGCCAGCCGCTGTTCTCCGACGGCCCCCTTAAAACCCTCGCTAAAATTGATCATGGCCTCAAGGCTCTGCCGGGAGTAGATTCAGTTTTCAGTATTTTAAATGCCCCTTTGTTATTCAGCCCTCCCATCCCGATCTCGGATCTCAAGGGGCATATCCGTACCCTGCTTGATGCTGGCACCAACCGGGAAGCGGCCCATAAGGAGTTTTTAACCAACCCCCTGTACAGCAAACAATTATTGAGCCCGGACAGTAAAACCACGGCAATTCTCATTAACCTGCCCATTAACAGGAAACTGCGCGCCCTCCTCAAACAGCGTACCGCACTCCGGCAGAAGAAATTTGATGATACCATCTCGGATCAAGAACGAATCGAACTGCAGCGAGTTGAAAAAGATTACCGCCGCGCGGCCACCCTTCATACCCAGCGCCAAGATAAAACGGTTGGTGAGATAAGGGGAGTTATCGCTAAATACCAGGGCCGGGCCCAGATGTATCTCGGCGGTGTCCCCATGATTATTGATGACATGATTTCCTACGTCAGAAACGACATCATTGTTTTCGGAGTTGGTGTCCTGGTTTTTCTGGTACTGACCATGTCCATAATCTTCCGGCGCCTGCGTTGGGTAGTTATCCCGATAATCTGCTGTCTCACCGCCGTTCTGACCATGATTGGGGCCCTGGGACTTCTGGACTGGCGAGTGACGGTGATTTCGTCCAACTTCATATCCTTAATGCTCATTTTCACCATGTCCCTTACTATCCACCTCATCGTCCAATACCGCGAGTTATGCGCCACCCGGCCTGAGGCCAGCCAGAAAGAATTATTAGCCACCACCGTCCGCCACAAGATTCGGCCCTGCCTTTACGCCACTCTGACCACCATAGCTGCCTTTGCCTCCCTGCTGGTTAGCTCCATCCGTCCGGTAATGGATTTTGGTTTGATGATGACCGTAGGGCTTATGGTCTCATTTATCTTTTCCTTCATAATCTTTCCGGCCGCCGCCATGCTCCTGCCGCGAGAGACGATAGCCAGGACGGTTGACACCACCCCGCCCCTGACCATGCATTTTGCCGCCTTTACCGAGAAACACGGCCGTCTGATCATTACTGTGGCTGTAATTCTAACTATTCTCAGTGCCATGGGCATTAAACGGCTGGTGGTGGAAAACCGTTTTATTGATTATTTTCGTCAATCCACCGAGATATATAAAGGCATGGAGCTCATCGACCAAAAGCTGGGGGGCACTACCCCCCTTGATCTCATCATCGACTTTCGCAAAGCACCCAGCACCGCCAAAACTGAAACTACCCCCAACAGCAGCGAAGATATGCTCTTAAATGATT
>JAJSAA010000257.1 GCA_024274995.1 Deltaproteobacteria bacterium | reverse complement strand
CTATACAAAAACCGCCGCCTATGGCCATTTTGGCCGTGAGCGGGCCGAATTCCCCTGGGAGGCAACCGATAAGTCGGCTGCCTTACAAGAGTATGCCGGTTTGTAAATTTAGCTGCACCCAATCCGTAATCCGCGTTTTTCTAAAACAGTTAAGGCGAATTTATCAACGTAATAAAAAAATAAAAAAAATAAGGGGCGGAAATGACAACGCAATTAAAAGAAGGCAATTATAAAATAGCGGATTTAGGCTTGGCGGAATGGGGCCGGCAGGAACTTGCCATTGCCAGGAGTGAGATGCCGGGGCTGATGAGTCTGCAGCAAGAATATGGCAGCTCGCAACCCTTAAAGGGGGCGAGGATTGCTGGCTGCCTGCACATGACCATTCAGACCGCTATGCTCATGGAGACTCTGGTCGCCCTGGGGGCGGAGCTACGCTGGTCGTCGTGTAATATTTTTTCCACCCAGGATCATGCCGCCGCGGCCATGGTAGCGGCCGGGATTCCAACCTTTGCCTGGAAGGGCGAGACAGAAGAGGAATCTCTCTGGTGCATCCGGAAGACCATTGAGGGCCCGGATGACTGGCGTCCAAATATGATCTTGGATGATGGTGGTGATCTCACCAGAGTCATGCATGAGGAGTATCCCGAATTGATGAAGGATGTGCGGGGAATCAGTGAAGAAACCACCACCGGTGTTCATCGTCTGAACGAGATGGAACAGGATGGTCTCTTGAAGGCTTCGGCCTTTAATGTCAATGACTCGGTTACCAAATCCAAATTTGATAATCTTTATGGCTGCCGGGAATCCCTGTTAGACGGCATAAAACGGGCCACCGATGTCATGGTGGCCGGCAAGGTCGCCGTGGTCTGCGGCTATGGTGATGTGGGTAAGGGCTGCGCCCAGGCCTTTCGCGGCATGGGAGCCTCGGTACTGGTAACCGAGATTGACCCCATCTGCGCCTTACAGGCCGCCATGGAGGGTTTTCGAGTTGTAACCATGGAGGAAGCCGCCCCTCAGGGCGATATCTTCGTCACCTGTACCGGTAATATTCAGATTATCACCAGGCCCCATATGGAGGCGATGAAGGATGAAAGTATTGTCTGCAATATCGGCCATTTTGACAGCGAGATAGATATTGCCTCTATTCGGGATCTCAAATGGGAAAATATTAAGCCCCAGGTGGATCATGTTATCTTCCCGGACGGCAAGAAAATCATTATTCTTGCTGAAGGGCGGCTGGTTAACCTCGGTTGTGCAACCGGTCATCCCAGCTTTGTGATGAGTAACTCTTTCACCAACCAGGTAATGGCCCAGATTGAGTTGTGGGAGAATTCTGAGAATTATGAGAACAAGGTCTATTTCCTGCCCAAAAAATTAGATGAAAAGGTGGCCCGTCTCCATCTTGAGAGAATCGGCGTTCATCTTTCAACCCTGAGCAGGGAGCAGGCCGATTATATCAGAGTGAAAGTGGATGGCCCTTATAAGCCGGAGTATTACCGCTATTGATGCACTCAGGAGGTCTGATTTACAGCTCTTGTCAAGCCTCCTCGCGGGGGCTTTTTTTAATTTTAATATGTACAACAAGTTTTGTAATATAGAAAAATACAAAAAATATAAAAATGAAAAAAATTATCTATCTGCTCAGTATCATTATCCTGATTACCAGTACCGAGGCCCTGGCCTTTAACAAGGCGGATCTGAATAAATTTTTGCGGCTCAATGCCTGTCCCGGCTGCGATTTAAGCCAGGCGCCTCTATCCGACAAGGATTTCAACCGGGCCAAATTAGCCGGTGCCAAT
>JAJSAA010000256.1 GCA_024274995.1 Deltaproteobacteria bacterium | reverse complement strand
CCAGGGGTTATAAAGGCCGCCGCGAGGAGAGCCAGAATTTCATCGGAACCGTTGCCAAAGACCAGCTGCCGCGGGTTCACTCCGAGATGGGCCGCCACGGCCCGGCCTAAATAATAGTTGCTGCCATCGGGATAACGGTGCAGATTGGTCAGGGCCATGCTGACGGCCGCCACCGCGAGAGGCGAGGGGCCAAGAGAATTTTCATTGGAGGCCATTTTAATGGGGTCCTTGACCCCGTACTCCCGTTCCAGCTCCTCCATGGGCTTACCCGGCGGGTAAGGAACCAGGTTTGTTATATAATCAGGAATAATCAGTTTCATTATCAGACAATCTCCGGCCGCCGTCCAACAATACCAGCCCGCTGCTCCAGATTATAGGCCGCCCGAAACAGGCGTTCTTCCTGAAAATGGGGAGCCTGAATCTGAAAGCCGATGGGCAAACCACCGGGACTGAAACCGCAGGGCACCGAGATACCGGGAAGCCCGGCCAGATTGGTGCAGATAGTCAAGGCATCTGAGAGATACATACTCAGGGGATCATCCATCCGGGCTCCCAGCTCCCAGGCCGGGGCCGGGGTCACCGGCGAAACAAGGAGATCACATTTTTCAAAGGCCTGCCGATAATCCGCCATAATCAGGGTGCGTACCTGAGATGCCTTTTTATAGTAAGCGTCATAATAGCCCGATGACAAGGCGTAGGTACCGATCAATATACGCCGTTTCACCTCCGGGCCAAAGCCCTGGGAGCGGCTGTTCATATACATCTCGGCCAGGCTCTCGGCATCCATGTCTCGGTAGCCGTATTTTACCCCGTCATAACGGGCTAAATTAGAGCTGGCCTCAGCCGGGGCGATAATATAATAGGCCGCCACCCCGTATTCGGTATGGGGCAGCGAAACCTCTACTGCTTCGGCACCAGCCTCGGTCAGCAATTTAATCCCGTTATTAACCGCCTCCTCAACCTCCGGAGTTAGACCGCTGGCAAAATATTCGCCGGGAATACCAATTTTTAAGCCCTGAAGACCATCCTGCAAGGCTAAAGTGTAATCGGGCACCGTCTGGTGTATCGAGGTGGAGTCGCGGGGATCATAACCGGCAATGGCATTAAGCATCAGAGCGGAATCACGGACATCACGAGTTAAAGGCCCCACCTGGTCGAGAGAGGAGGCAAAGGCCAGAAGGCCGAAACGGGAAACCCGGCCGTAGGTAGGTTTCAGGCCCACCACCCCGCAATGGGAAGCTGGCTGGCGCACCGAACCGCCGGTATCGGAGCCAAGCGAGGCAACGGCCTCACCCGCCGCCACAGCGGCGGCGGAACCGCCGCTGGAGCCGCCGCAAATGTGGGCGGTATTCCAGGGATTACGGGGTACGCAGTAGGGGCAGGTCTCATTGGAAGAACCCATGGCGAACTCATCCATACTGACCTTACCTAACAAAACCGCCCCCTCCGCCTTTATACGGCTGATTACCGTGGCATCATAGGGCGGCACAAAGGACTCCAAAATTTTAGAGCCGCAGGTCGTCCGTACCCCCTTGGTGCAAAGAACATCCTTAATGGCCAGAGGGATACCGGTAAGGGCCGAACCATTACCAGCGGCTATTATCTTGTCGGCCCGCACCGCCTGCGCCAATGCCTCGTCTCTGGTCTCGGTTATATAGGCCGTAATCCGCCCCTCCACCGCATCCATCCGGGCCATAACATCCCTGGTTAATTCAACCGCCGAAATCCGGCCCTGATCGAGAAGCCCACGCAGCTGGTGAATTGTCTGCTCAAATAATTCCATTTTACTATTTCCTTTAAAATCAACCGACGATCTTAGGCACGACAAAGGCCTCGCCATTCTGCCGTGGGGCATTGGCCAGGGCCTCAGCCTGCTTTAGTGAAGGCTGCACCTCATCCTCCCGTAGGGCGTTATGAATATCAATGGCATGATTGGCGGGCTTGACCCCGGTGGTATCCAATTCATTTAATTTGGCAATATAACCCAGGATCCGGTCTAACTGACTGGCCATATTACTCACATCATCATCGCTCATGGCCAGGCGGGCCAAAGCGGCAGTCTTGCTTATTTCATCATGGCTTATCCGCATTTTCTACCATTCTCCATATCAGGGAACACCTCCATAACTGAATTGGTAATGGGATCGTGTTCCTTCAAAATCTTGACAAAAACATCGACTATCTCCGGATCAAACTGTGAGCCGGCACAGGCATACAGCTCAACAACAGCCTCCTCCATACGCTTATTTTTTTTATAGCTGCGCATTGAGGTCATAGCGTCATAGCTGTCCGCCACAATAAGAATCTTAGTTAAGGGATCCAGCTCATCACCCCGCAACCCGTCAGGATAGCCCCTACCGTCTAACCGTTCGTGATGATGCCGGACGATTAAACCCTCTCGCTTCAGAAAGGTCAAGGGCTTTAGGATGGTCTGGCCGATGGTCGGATGCTTGGTGACCAATTCCCATTCCGAAGTAGTCAGAGGGCCGGGTTTTTGAATACAGCTGACATCAATGACCAGTTTACCGATATCATGAACCTGGCTGGCCCAGGTCAGGGTATGGAGATCAGAATCACTGATATTCAAGGCCTGGCCGATGAGCCGCCCATACTGGGTAACCCGCCTGGTGTGACCTGCCGTGTATTGGTCTTTCTCCTCTAAAGCCACCTGCAGGGTAGATATGGTATTTAAGGTGTTTTCTTCCAGTTGGCGATTATAATTATCCAGCAGAATATTTTTCTCTTTCAGCTCCCTGGTCTTGCTTTTTACCTCAAATTTCAGGTTTTCATTGTAGGCCTTACTTTTGAGGACAAACATCCTCTTTTCCACCGCCCTTTTTATCTTGACGGCGAAGAGATCAAGATCGCTGATGGGCTTGGTCAAAAAATCATAGGCCCCCAGATTAACCGCCTTGATGGCATAATCCATGGAACTGGCTCCGGTGAAAAAAAGTACCGGAATATCCAGCCGGGTTCGATTCAGGGCCTCCAGGGTAGCAAAACCATCCATTATCGGCATATTGATATCGAGAATAATGGTCGAAAAAGTTTCATCGACCACCGCCATCACCTCCTCGCCGTTAACGACTGTAACCACCTGATATCCGAAAATTTCTAGGATCTTCTGAACCGCATCTCGCACCAAGGGGTCATCGTCCGCTATGAGAATTTTAGATTTAGCCATAAAGCAGTTTATAAATTCCAAATTCTTTTTGCAACACTTCTTACCTTTTCAATGGCCATTAAAGGCATGGAGGCGGTGCTGAGTGCCATTATCGTCTTATCGGCCATGATGGATTGGCCCCTCATCTCAGCCAGAGTAGCCATAACCCCGTTCTTCAGGCCCTTTAAATCATACCCCCCCTCAAGACAGGCAATTACTGGGCAGCCGCATTCTGCTGCCGCGTCTAACAACACCTTCGTCATATAGGCAAAACCGGTCTCGGTGACCATCATGCCGCCCAGCGGGTCATCCCGATGGATATCATACCCCGCCGAAATAATAATCAATTCCGGCCGATACTGTAGGGCGATGGGGCCCGCCAATTCATTATATATGGTGGCAAAGGCCTCATCATTAAGACCAATGGGCAGGGGGACATTCACCGTACAGCCCTTGCCAAGTTTAATCCCGGTCTCCCCGAAATCACCGGTTCCCGGATAACAGGGGAATTGATGGGTGGAGAAATAAAGGACATGATCGGTTTCATAGAAGCTATGCTGGGTGCCGTTGCCATGATGAAGATCCCAGTCAACAATCATCACCCGCTTCAGTCCCATCCTTTTCAGGGCAAAGCGAGCGGCAATGGCGGCATTATTAAGCAGACAGAAGCCCATGGCCTTGCCGGCCTCGGCATGATGACCGGGAGGACGCACTAAGCAGAAGGCATTATCCGCCCCGCCTTTTAAGACCAGTTCCACGGCCCCGACAGCGGCACCGGCGGCAAGACAGGCGGCCTCGTAGGAACGGGCCGTGGTTTGAGTATCGGCATCCAGAAAGGCACAGGGCTCACCGGCGGTGGCCGCCAGCCGTTTTATATAGGCAGCATCGTGGTTAAGCCTTAAAATATCCTCTGCCGCGGCCTGAAAGTCTGGATGCAGAAAGGCCCCTTCATACTCAGGACGATCAATCTCCTCATATATTACCCGCAGACGTTCAGCCGACTCTGGGTGATCGACATTCTTCATGTGCTCCATAAAAAGATCAGAACGAAATATAGCGGTTTTTTTCATCGTCTTGTCCCCGGTCTTTGGCGCTCTTTATATGTAACAATTTTGGTAACTGTTTAGGGCAATTTACAGTCACACCTAAATAGCAGTTATGCCCAATTGCCCGGACATAACAAAATGATGAGATCAATGCGGCTGCTTAACCACACATTGCTGCGTTGCAGACTCCGACAACAAATAATGGAGCCGCATATCATGGGCCATGAGGGGCACCTCGTCAAGGATCTGAAGTTCAAAGGCCAAGCCGATGCGCAGGGCATTAGGGGCCTCTCGGGCCAGGAAACGATCATAATAACCGCCGCCGTAACCCAACCGGCCGCCAGTTCTATCAAAGACAGAACCCGGCAGAACCACAATATCAATTTCCTGGGGGGCAACAAGCTCAGCCTTGGAGATATCCGGCTCGGGGATTTGACAATATCCCGGCCGCAATTCACCCTCAGGGTTCGTGAGCAGACAGGCGGCAAGCCGCCTGTCTGCCGTTAAGGTCACGGGAGCACAGAGCCGTTTACCAAGTTGCAGGCATTTATCAGCCAGGCTCAGAGTCTCGACCTCGCTGCGAAAATTAATATAGGTAAAGATGGTTCCAGCTCGTTTAAATTCGGGCATAACAAGGAGGCGCTCGGTAATCAAGGTACTCTTCGTCCGGCGCTCTTCGGCGGACATCTGTCCACGGCGGGCCAGAATCCGGCGGCGCAATTCATTTCGTCTCTGATCCACGGCCCGCCCCGGCTCAAACCTTGCCAAAGGAGGCGGCAAAAAGGGCTTTGATGGCCTCCCGGCCAGCATCAGAGAGATTTCGGCTCCCGGAACAGGCGATGGTATCAAATTCCAACCGTGGCTCCTCCTCCTGCCAGGCCCCATGCCGCCAGACAAACCACGCATTCCGCTCCTGATCAAAGACTGACAGCGGCCGGTTGAAGAGCTTGGCTAATTCCACGGCCCAGCCGGTGCCGCCCTTTACGGTGTCGTCGGCCATGATTGTCCCCACCACCACTATCTGATGGCCGCGGTTAACAACATGAAAGATGCATTGCAGCACCTTGCGAATCTTTTCGGCCTCATAATAACTGCGGTTCATCATTTTAGAAACAATCTCCATGCTGATATTACCGCGTCCCAACTCCTCATCACTGAGCTCCACCACCCTGGCCTTGCCATCTCGAGCCGTGGTGTGCTCCGCAAAGGTAAAAACTGTTTCCTGAACCCCATAGCATTCCGCCTCCTCGCCAAAGGCGGCCTCGGCACCACGCAGACCACTGCTGAAAACTTGACAATCTTCCTTTTTAAGCATAGCTCTCTCCTTTCGTAACTATTCAGCCCTTACACGTTAACCCTGAACTGCCAGTTCTTATATTGCAAAACTACCCCGGACGGGGTAATCCACACCAGCTTTAAATCACCATCAATTATATTACCCTCCCGGAATATCTTACCATCAATACTTACCATGCGCCGCGAGGCATCAAAAAAATAGGCATGATATGAAATATGAATTTCCGGAATCCTGGCCCTTATCCCAGCCGGCAACTGCCGGAGAAAGGGGATTTTAGCAAGGGCCGCAGCCTTCTTCTGGCGCTGTTGCTCAATTAGGTGTTCATCCTGCCCAAAGGCGGGAAGAGGGGTGCCGCCAATCCGCGCCATGGATGCGGGATGATTTACCAGACTCTTAACCGCCAAAAAAGGCACCGTTGGTTGTGGAGCGGCCGTCCTTATCCTGGCGGCCCCCGGTTTCCGGAGGGCTGGGGCAGGGTGACTCAACGGCCCAGTGCCTGTGGTTCTAACTGTTTTTTTCCCCCCGGCCGGGGGCACCGGCAACGGCGTCTTTTCCGGCCGCCGAAGCACTGTTTTAACAACTGCCCCTTGCACAACGGGGGCTTTTGGGGGCAAGGGCGAGACCGCCTTAAGCTGCGCCCTGTTAACAGGGCGCAGCGCGGCAACAACAGGTTCCCGTTTAGTCGTTTTCTGCGCCGAAGGCGGCGGCAGAACACCGACTCCGACAGCCGGTTTCTTAAGCGGCACGGCAACAGTCTCCGTCTTCTCTACTGCCGGGGCCTCCCAAGGATGCAGCCACCAGGTAATAAGAGCAACATTAACAAATAAGCCAGCGGCCACGATATAGGGCCAAAGTAGTTTTCTCGCCGCCACAGGCGGCATTTCGTGGATGGTATGCACATCTGGAATACTACCCAGTTTGCGCTTCTGATCCGCTTTTTTTATGGCCTCAAGAATATATGACATGAGCTTATGAGGTAAGCGTTTCAAAAACGCTTACATTCCAAGATGTTATCAAGAGTGTGGTTTATTGAGCGCTTACCTTATGATTTTCCCATGACCTTCAAGCCCGCAGATTCAGGGCGCCGCAATTCCGGCCCCCCGGCTCCGGTCAAGGTATTAAGCAAAATAATAGTTTCTTTGCCGACAATACCGTCCGGGATTAGATTATATCTAAACTGCAGCCGCCTGACCCGCCGTACAAGACCAGAATCATAAGCGGCCCCCTCCGCCTGTTTATTGTACTCCTCTCCATCTATGAGGGCAAGACGTTCAGCAAGCCATTTTACCAGGGGGCCGCGATAACCGGGCCGGATAGAATCTCCATAGCCCTCTGGGGGCCGCCAGATAAGGACATAGAAGCCCTGCCAATGTTGAGCCAGATCGGCAGGCGAAACCCGCCACTGCCGGTCGGCAAGACGCAGGTCAAGCCAGCGGCCATGATCAGCAGCCAGCACCACAAAGGACTTCCCGCCCTGCCCCCCCCGCAGACGCAGCACAACAGGACGATTAAGCCGCCTTAAAGCCGCCATACCGCTGACCGCGCTCCAACAACGCAGACCATGCTTCTCGGCATATTGGCAACCCCATTTCCCGGCCGGTGAAAAACCGTTCACCCCCCACAAACGCAGTAAATCACCCATGGCGGTTCGCTTATCACGGCCGGAGACCTCCATATCACGCCATTCAATGGCTGACAAAAAGGGCTCCGCCGCTTCGTATGTAAGATTAAAAGACAGAGGAGCATTATCTTGATCATCCTTATTGTTCTTCCCGCCTTTGGACAGCTCAAGGGCGGAAGGAGCCGCAGGCTTAACAAGAGAAGCGCTTTGCCGCAGCCAGGAGTGCCGGAGCAAAAGCGCCAGGGCTGCAAGACAGACCACAAGCATAATTACCGCCACCAGCCAGGGAGATAAGAGTCGGGAGCCTCCCCGCCCCTTCTTATGCGGGCCTGAAACCTCAGCCGCGGCCGCGGTTAGAAGCCGGGTATCAACCCGGTGAATACCTTTGGTATAGGCCGCCAGCAAGGCCCGGTCACAAACCATATTTATCAGACGGGGAATACCGGCACTCAAAGAAAATAATTTCTTCAGGCTCCCAGCCGAGAAGACCTCTGGACTCAGCCCGGCCACGGTTAGGCGATGACGAACATAGGCCATGGTTTCCGCTCTGTTTAACGGCCCGAGATGATGACGGGCCGATATTCGCTGGGCCAGTTGCTTGAGCTGGGGATCAGCCAGCTTTTCCTGCAATTCCGGCTATCCCAGCATGATAATCTGTAACAATTTTCGTTCATTGGTCTCCAGATTAGTCAACATCCTGATCTGCTCCAGCACCTCAAAGTCCAGATTCTGGGCCTCATCAATTATCAATACGGTATACTGCCCCCGGGCATGAGCGGCGAGGAGAAAGTCATTAATGGCGTCAACGAGTTCCTTGCCGCCAGCCCCCCGCGAATAGCCGATATCCAGCTCATCACAAATAGAGGCCAGCAGTTCAAGGGGCGTAAGTTTGGGATTGAGAATAAAGGCGATATTGACATCAAGCGGCACCTGTTCCAGAAGACAGCGGCAAACCGTGGTCTTACCAGCCCCCACCTCCCCGGTGAGCAGGACAAAACCCGCCTCATTCTCCAGGCCGTAGCGTAAATGGGCCAGGGCCTCACGATGACCATCACTCATATAGAGAAAGGCCGGATCAGGGGCGCTGGAAAACGGCTTTTGAGAGATATTAAAAAATTGCTGGTACACCAGAAGAATAGATCTATTTAATTTAACAGATAAAAAAGAAAGGTGGGCAAGCCTTATCTGCCCATGGCCTCAAGATAAGACCCGAACAAATCATCATAATCCTGACGGCCCTTCTTAAAAATAATCTCCAGATAGGCGGCCTCATTATCATTTACGACCAGATTGGCGTTATTCGCCAGGGCCTCAAGGTCGTACAGGGTATGAAACTCCGGCCCCATGAGAATATAATAAAGGCCCCGGCGCCGGGCCATGGGCATGCGGCTCAGATATTGATGAAACTCAGACTCTGCCAGCGGCCCGGCAAAAGCGGTATGCAAAACCACATAGGTAAAATCCGTAAAACGCATGCGGGCAATGGCATCAGAGGCAGATTCAGGAAATTCTGTCTGGCAGCCCTGCTCCAGGAAGGCCTTGCTCACCGCTTCCCGGGCCACGCCTTCCGGCATCATCACCAGGGCCTTGTCAACATCGGGGGCAGCCGCCATTTCCTCGTACATATCGTTGGCCATCCAGCTTATATCCGGATAACGAGGCGGCCTAACTCCGCTCTTAATATTAGACTCGGGCTCCGGCCCTGACCCCGGCAGTTTATCGGCACAGGAGCCGTCCGCCTGGAGATGAATGGTCTTTTTACAATGAGGACAACCCATTTTCAGGCTGCCATTGTTCAGCCCCGCCAGGGCCCTCTGAATTTTGGCCTGCTGGGCCTCATTAAAGTTCAAGGCCTGCCGACAATGCGGACATTGACTTATCATCTTATATCTCCTTTTAAACGGCATTCGCTATCTAAAGCCAGCATAGGGATCCTCTTCCTCAGCGTCCATGGCCAGCCCGGTAATACCAGTGGTAGATTCCCCCTTGGCGGCCTTGATCTGATCCAGCCCCCGATTAACCGCACTGCGGTGAGAACAATAGCCCAGGGCCGTCTGTTCTTCAATCAATCCTTCTTTATACAGCTCCAGAATATGCTGATCAAAGGTCTGCATCCCCAGGGCGTGACCATCGGTGATAATATCGTAAAAGGTCTTACCCTCCGATTCCCCATGCAGAATGGCATCGGCAACCCGCAGATTTTTACGCATGACCTCCAAAGCCGCCACCCGGCCGCCACCAACCTTGGGCAGCAGGCGTTGGCCCACCACCCAGCGAATGGTATCCACCAGCCGGTTCCTGATCTGCCCCTGCTCGCGGGCATCAAACATGCCGAGGCAGCGATTAATGGCCTGCCCGGCATCCACCGTATGCAGAGTACTCATGACCAGATGGCCGGTTTCCGCCGCCGTCAGACCGATCTCCATGGTTTCCCGATCCCGCATCTCGCCCACCAGAATAACCCTGGGGGCCTGGCGGAGAGCGGCCCGCAGGCCATTGGGGAAGGTATCAAAGTCATTGCCCAGTTCCCGTTGATTAAAGGTGGCCTTAATCTGGGGATGCTCAAACTCAATGGGGTCTTCCAGGGTGACCACATGCACTTGACGTTCCCGGTTTATCTGATGCAAGAGAGCGGCTAAGGTGGTTGATTTACCGGAACCGGTGGCACCGGTAACCAGAATAATACCGTTTAATTCCTGGGGCATCTTATGAAAAACCGGCGGCAGATTAAGGGAATCAATGGTGGGGATAGTCGTGGGTAAAATACGCAGAACGGTGGAAAGATGCCCCTTCTGCGAGAATATGTTTACCCGAAAACGGGCCTTGTTCCCTAAGGAGTAGGAGAGATCACAGGAGCCGTTTTCCACTAAATCCTTGAGCAGCCGTTTATTACCGCCAATAATATTCAAGGCAAAGACCTCGGTCTGAAAGGGGGTAAGTCTCTTGACCTCCGGCTCCACCCCCGCCGGGATTAAAACCCCGGAGGATTCCACCTGTAGCGGCTTACCCACGGTTATATTGAGATCGGAGACGTAACCCGGACTGGCCAGCATGCTGGCAATCCAATAATCTATTTCAGCGCGTTTCATAATATATCTCCAAGTTCGGCACAGGAGCCTATAGCTCTATAGCTTTTACTTCGACATTCAACATTCCTCAATACAATACAACCCCAATGAACTCATCACTTTCTTGCATTGCCCCCCTTGGGCATTAACAAATATAGACGACCAGCCTCCTTCATATGACCAGCCATAGCAGCGGCCCCCGCCCCTGTCCCCATAAAGAGATCCAGCCGGCCGGAGCCCCTGATGGCCACCCCGCTGTCCTGCTGAAGGACAAAACGCCGTAACGGCCGCCGCCCGCAAAGCCGGCCATGAGCAAACTCCGGCACCGTGGTCTCAAGATAATAAAGTCCGCCCATGGGAAAGCAGCGTGGATCAAGGGCCGCTGAACGGCCGGCCGTCAGAGCCTTTCCCATACTGCCCACCGGCCCGGCCGCCGTATCATCAAGACGAAAAAAAATATACCTGTCATTATAATGCAGGATTCGACGGCGCTCGTCAAGATGAGAGGTTAGATAAGCGCGGATAGCCTCCATACTAACCGCTTTTAAAGGAATTTTGCCCTCATCCACCAGCAAACGGCCAATACTTTTATAGTCCCGGCCATTAGAACCGGCATAACGGGCCCGCAACAGACGACCATCCGGCAGCCGGATAAGACCGGAGCCTTGAACCTGGAGAACAAATACGTCCACCGGATCACGGAGATATAATAATTCATCTCCGGCCAGCAGTTGCTTATCTTCTATGGCGGCCCGCCGCCAATAGGGCAGCAGCCGGCCATCCTCCAGGCGGCCGACAAATGGCCGGCCGCCGGCCGCCCCATAATGACGAGCCTTTACAAGATCAGGCGGCAGACCATAGATGGGATAAATAAAAGGGGGCTGTTTTATCAGGCTGCCGTGGAAGACCGGTTGATAATAACCAGTCACCAGAATATCGCCGCCACCCCTGCTGTTCCGGGCCTGACAGACCTTAAAATTTGCCGCGACGGCATCCGGCAGGGCAATGTCCGGCAAGCTATGGAACAGTTTCTGAAATTTCAATAAAGAGGCCAGAAGATCACCGGCCGTTTCGGACTCCGCCCCGCATATTTTTAATCTGGCAGTCCCATCCTGCCGCCGCCAGTAGGCGATACTATTTGCCAGAGCGGCCTCAAGAGAGGCCCTTGAGCCATCATCCACCATATCCGGCACCGTCTTCAGTACCCTCATCCGGCAGCTCCCCGCCAACCTTGGCAGCCGCGAACGGCAGCCGCTGATAAGAACTAAAATCAAGGCAGTGAGTAGCAGGAATTTATTTTTCATAACCATTTCAAGCTCATGAACCCTAAAAAAAACAATAACTGTTCAGTGATTATTATTGCTACTTTTAAAATAGAGGCTGGCTCCTCCCGGCTGATTAGCAGAATAGTGATAAAAAACGAAAAATAGTATTTTTACCTATTTTTCTTCTTGACCTCTCTCTTTTCAAACTGTTTATATACACTAATAAATTGTTGGGTAAAAGTTTACCTTAATTTATGGCCCTGTTGTTTCATAAAGTCGCTTTATAAAGATTTTCGCTCGTTCAGGCGCAAAGAATATAAACATACGGACTTTTTACAACGCCATCCACCTTAGTGTACGGTTAAAAATTCTGTTCAGCACATGATTAAAAAGGAGACGCAATGAACGAAGAAAAAAAAATTGAGAGTCTATCAACCGAAAAACGAGTTTTCAATCCCCCCACCGAAGGCCGGGACGCGGCCTGTATCAAGAGCATGGAGGAATACGAGGCCCAATATAAACGTTCCATGGATGACCCCGAGGGCTACTGGGGAGAGCGAGCCACGGAACTTCTTACCTGGGACAAAAAATGGGATACCGTCCTTGATGCCGACATGTACAAACCGGAGATAAAATGGTTTGTGAACGGCAAACTAAATGTTTCTTACAATTGCCTTGACCGTCATCTTACCAACGGCCGCCGCAACAAGGCCGCTATCATCTGGCAGGGCGAACCGGAAGAGGATGTCAAGGTCTATACCTATCAGATGCTCCACACCGCGGTCTGCCGTTGCGCCAATTCCCTCAAAAAGCTGGGGGTCAAAAAGGGCGACCGGGTGGCCGTCTATCTGCCCATGATCCCAGAACTGGCCATCACCCTCCTAGCCTGCAGCCGGATAGGGGCCATTCATTCAGTAGTATTTGCCGGTTTCTCCGCCCCCAGCCTGCAGAGCCGGATTAAGGACT
>JAJSAA010000255.1 GCA_024274995.1 Deltaproteobacteria bacterium | reverse complement strand
GGCTGGATTAATGGCGGTGATAATGCCGTTTTTTACCGTCAGCATGACATTTCGGCGCGCCTCGGCAGCGCTGCCATCAATGAACATTCCTGCCAGTATGAGTCGTATTTGGGCCATGATGTTATTAAAGTCAAGAGTGTGGTTTGTTAAAAAAAGTTGCCTTATCAAATAGAATTTATAAATATAGACTATAATTATAGAAATTACAAAAATTGCAAAAACGCCAACAAATATTAATCAATTCTGGAGATTGGCCCAATGGATGCTGCACCAACCTATGAAGAACTGCTGGAAAGAAACAAAAAATTAGAACAGGAGTCCGTGCGGCGCATTGAGGCCATGGTAGATATGGATAGTCGTCTGGAGCTGTACAGCTCCCTGGTAGATAAGGCCAGCGATCTTATCCACAGTGTCAGTCCTGACGGTTCATTCCTTTACGTCAACCAGGCGTGGCGTGACGCTTTGGGCTACAGCCAGGAAGAACTTTCTCAGATTAAACTCATGGATATTGTCGATGAAGGGTGCCGCACTAAGTGCCGCCAAATCTTCAACTGTCTGATGCAGGGCCAGGTCATTGACCGCAATGAGACTGTTTTTGTGGCCAGGGATGGCAGGAAAATTGTGGTGGAAGGACGCTGCCACACTAAATTTGAAGACGACAGGCCGGTGGTCATGACCGGTATCTTCCGGGATGTCGGTAAACGGGTGCAGCAGGAGCAGGCCCTGCGGGAGAGCGAAGAGAAGTACCGTACCCTTTTTGAGAATTCTACTGATCTTATCCAGGCCGTTCGACCGGATGGCCGGCTGCTTTATGTTAATCGGGCCTGGATGAATACCTTTGGCTACAATCAGGAGGATATCGCTGCCGGTCTTTCTATATTTGATCTGATTGCCCCTGATTGCCTGGAGCATTGCCAAAGTACTTTCCAGCAGGTTATTTCTACTAAAGATGTTCACTATATCGACACCTGCCTTGTGGCCAGGGATGGCACCCGGATCATTATTGAGGGCAATGCCTGCTGCAAGTTTCAGGAAGGAGAACCAGTGGTGACCCAGTGTATATTTCGTGATGTTACCGAAAAAAAGAAAATGGAGGAGGGACTACTCAGGGCTCAGAAACTTGAGTCAATTGGGGTCTTTGCCGGTGGTATTGCTCACGATTTCAATAACCTGCTCACTGCCATTCTGGGCAACATCTCTTTGGCCAAAGTAAATATCAACCCACGGGACACGGTCTTCAGTAACTTGGAGAAAACAGAAAAAGCGGCTCTACAGGCCAGAAGTCTGACCCAGCAGCTGCTCACCTTTGCCAAGGGGGGAGCGCCGATAAAAAAAATCACTACCATCACGGAGCTGATTAAAGATTCAACCAGCTTTGCCATGCGGGGCGCCAATGTCAAATGTGAATATCAGCTGCCGGAAGACCTGTGGCCCATTGAGGTAGATGAAGGCCAACTGAGCCAGGTAAGCCAGAACCTGGTTATTAATGCCTGCCAGGCCATGCCTGAGGGGGGAACCTTGATTGTCAGGGGGGTCAATCTGGTTCTCGCCGAACATGACCAGCCTCTACTGCCGGCTGGCAAATACGTCTGTTTATCCTTTCATGATCAGGGCGGCGGGATCTCCAAGGGAAATCTGTTAAAAATCTTTGATCCCTATTTTTCCAGTAAAAAAACCGGCAGCGGACTTGGTCTGGCCATTGCCTATTCAATTATCAAGAAGCATGATGGTTTGATCACCGTTGATTCAGAGATTGGCCGGGGCTCAACTTTTTCCATTTATCTGCCGGCCACGGGAAAAAAGGTGCCGGCACAGGAAACAGCTGGGAAAACGAACCCGGCCAAGGCTGGAAAAGTGCTGGTCATGGATGACGATGAAAACATCAGAGAAGTAGCCGCGAAAATGCTTCAATATCTTGGCTGTGAGGTTGATACCGCCCAGGGCGGAGAGGAGGCTATTGAGCTGTACTTCAAGGCCCGGGAAGAAGGAAAACCGTTTGATGTCGTCATAATGGATCTCACCATACCCGGAGGTATGGGCGGCAAAGAGGCAATTGGCAGAATGCGGGCCATTGATCCAGGCATTAAGGCTATTGCTTCAAGCGGCTACGCCACCGACCCCATCATGGCCAATTTCAAGGAATACGGCTTTAACGGTGTTATCCCAAAGCCATACAAAATTGGTGAACTGAGCGAGATACTTGCCGAAGTTATTAAAGGCCTGTAAAAACCGCCATAGATGATCTTGTGCTTACTGTTCTCGGCCGAATTTTCTCCTTCATCCTGCCAAAATTATCCTTGTAACAGGCTTAATACCGCTTTGCCGGAGGAGTTGGGCTATAATCATGGCAAGTTAATCTGCCAGAACCGGAATCCGCGGCATTAGAATGAGCGGTAAGGTCTCCTTCTGCGGGTATAATCCGTCTTGACATTTTCTCTCTTATTGCGGACTATATAAAGTAGGGACATTTTTGGTTCCGCTGTTTTCCTGTCTATCACCCCGAGTTTGCTAATCGATAAAAGATCTTACAATGGCCTGATTCTATGGCGAATAATTTTCAACCGCATCAGTATCTCAGGCGATATTTAATCGCCCTGGCCATTCTCTG
>JAJSAA010000254.1 GCA_024274995.1 Deltaproteobacteria bacterium | reverse complement strand
CCAAACAATCACAACCGGGATATCACTGCCGGGGAAGAATCTGGATCGAAAACAACGGCGAAACCTTTCTCGGCTTTGGCCGCGTGGTACTGCTGGAACGAATCCATGAGCATGGTTCCATTTCCCAGGCCGCCCGTTCCATGGAGATGTCCTATAAGCATGCCTGGGATCTCATCGACTCCATGAACCGGCAGGCCGGGCAGCCATTGGTTACAACGAACAAGGGCGGCAGAGGCGGCGGCGGAGCAAAGCTGACTACCGCCGGGCAGAAAGCCATTAAGGATTTTACCCGACTCCAACAGAAACTTGCCGCCTTCCTGCAACAAGAGAGCAAAAAACTGGGTCTGTAAGCGCCCGGTTTTTTTTAAGCAGCGATGTATTCAGACAAGCATAACGCTTAAGCCAATAGCAGACGGAGCGGCCCATGGTCACCAATGATTGAGATAGTAGTCAAAAAAAAATTCCCGGCCCTAACAATGGATTTCGCCTTTAAACTGGCCTCCAACCGGGCCGTGTTATTCGGCCCTTCCGGCAGCGGCAAATCAAGTCTGCTCAAGATGATGATTGGCTTTTTCAGGCCGGATGAAGGCCGGATTACTGCGGCCGATACCATTGTTTTTGATAAGGAGCAGGCTGTTGACCTGCCAGTCCACCAGCGGCAATTCGGCTACCTGCCCCAGGATTACACCCTCTTTCCCAATATGAGCATCGGGGAAAATATCCTGTACGGTCTCAAGGCCCGCAAAATCCCCTATAATAAAAAAGAGTTAAACGAGGTCGTGGAAAAGCTGGGCATAGCAGGCAGACTCGCCGCCCGACCCGCCGAGCTCTCCGGCGGCCAGCAGCAGCGGGTGGCCCTGGCCCGTCTCATGCTGATTAGGCCCAAGGCTCTGCTCCTGGATGAGCCCTTCAGCGCCTTAGATACACCGGTGCGGGAGGCCCTGCGTGACCTGGTAATTGACCTGACTGACGAATCAAATATTCCGGCCCTGCTGGTGACTCACGACCTGGAAGAGGCCCTGGCCTTTGGCCGGGAGCTGGTCATAATCAGCGACGGCCAGGTGATTGAATATGGCAACCAGGAGAGCATATTTCAGCACCCCCGCTATGTGGAAACGGCGCGTCTGCTTGATTTCCAAATCTGGCCCATAGTGAACAGTGATAAAAAAACCATCCAAACCGCAGGCGGCGAAACCTTTACCCATAACGGCAAAGAACCGCGAGAAGCCCAATATATCGGCATCCGGCCGGAAAACATAATGATCGTCAGAGAAGACAGGCCAGATTCCGGCCGGGAGAATCTTTTAAGCGGCAAGGTAACCAGCCTCCATCACCGGGCCAGATATATCCGTCTTGTCTTTTGCTCCACAAGGGGCGAAAATTACCTGATCCACGCCCCGGAGCATGTCATCCGGGTAATGGGTATCACCAAGGACAAAAAAATAAAGATTTCTTTAAAGAACGAATCGCTAATTTTCTGCTCTCGCAAAACCGCATAGGAGGAAGGCAAATGGCAAAAAAATCGTCAACACTATGGCTCATCATCGCGCTTATAACGATGTTTTCCGTTCCGGCCAGGGCCAGGGATCTCTACTGGTATCTGGCCGCCTCCATGACCAGGCCGGGCCGGGAAATTGTTAAAAAATTCAACGTGGAGCACCGGCCCTGCACGATCATTCTAATTACCGGCGGCTCCGGCCAACTACTCAGCAAGATTATGGCAGCGGGCAGAGGAGATCTCTATACCCCAGCCGCCATGACTTACGCCGTCAAAGCCAAAAAACTCGGACTGCTGAAAACTTACCGCCCCCTCATCGCCCAGACTCCGGTTTTTGCCCTGTCGGCAGGCGGCGGCCAAAAGATTCATACCTGGTCTGATCTCAGCAAACCAGGGGTGCGGATCGGCCTGGGCAACCCCAAGACCATGGCCCTGGGCAAGTCTTATCAGCTGATCGAGGAAAAAATGGGGCCGGAACTAAGAGCGAAAATCGCCGCCAACAAGGTGGCGGAAGCGGTTAATGTCTCACAGATCATCAGCTATCTCAAGGCCGATATTATTGACGCCGGAATTGCCTTCGACTCCACGGCCAAGGCCAACAACCTGGCCTATATTGAGATTCCGGCCGCCTATAATCATATAGAAATCGCTCCCCTCATCAGGTTAAGAAGCGAAAAAAGCGCCAAGGACAGCAAGCAGTTCACGGCTTTCATCCTTAATCACCTGAATATCTTTAAAAAATATGGCTTCAGGCCAGCAGGGAACGCCCCATGACGCCGTTGACCAGAACCGCGAAATGGATCAGTATCCTGTTAGCCGTTCTTATCCTTACCATTATCGCCTCCGGCCTCATCAGCATCCGGCAGAGTGCCATGCTTCAGCTTTTCCAGGACAACGAATTCACCAGAGCCGTTATCTTTACCCTGCGCACCTCCATTGCCGCCACCCTGCTGACCGCAGTCACAGCAATACCGGCCGGTTTCTACCTGGCCCGCCACGGGAGCCCAGCCACCATTATCATGGACACCCTGTTCGATATTCCCATCGTCATGCCGCCCCTCGTAGTAGGGGTACTGCTCCTTTCCTTTTTTAACCGACCGCTCTTAAAAGAGGTCTGCGACTTAATCTTCACCACGCCCGGCGCCATTATCGCCCAGTTCTTTGTCGCCGTCCCCTTTACCATCCGGGCCGCCAAAAACGCCTTTGAACTGGTGCCGCCAATCTACGAGCAAATCGCCATGACCCTGGGGGCCGGGCCCAGCAAGGCCTTTTTTGACACCACCTTTAAACTCGCCCTGCCCGCCGTCAGCGCCGGGCTTATCCTCTCCTGGCTCCGCTGTCTCGGAGAATTCGGCGCCACTCTCATGGTAGGCGGCGGCATTCCGGGACGGACAGAAAACATCCCCATCTATATCTATCTCAGTATGAGTTCCGGGGAGTTCAAAAAGGGCATGGCCGCCGCCATTGTCGCCATCGGCGCCGCCTTTTGCGGTATCCTGCTGGTTAAATTACTGGCGAAGCGAAAATTTTAGCCCATTTCACTCAAATCCTCTGGGATTGTGGGACTGCCAGCGCCAGGTGTCTTCGCACATTTCAGCAAGACCTCTTTCCGCCTGCCAGCCAAGTTCCTGCCTCGCCTTTCCTGGATCGGCGTAACATTTGGCAATATCTCCCGGACGACGGGCCACAATTTTATATGGTACCTTTCGTCCAGAGGCGTTTTCAAAATTTTTGACCAAATCAAGGACGCTGCACCCCTTACCGGTACCAAGGTTATAGATGACCACACCGGGGTTGGCGGCCAGTTTTTCCAAGGCTTTAATGTGGCCCAGGGCAAGATCAACAACATGGATATAGTCCCGCACCCCGGTGCCGTCTGGAGTCGGATAGTCATCACCAAAGACAGATAACTTCTCTAATTTCCCCACCGCCACCTGCGAGATATAGGGCATCAGGTTATTCGGTATTTCATTGGGACTTTCACCAATCCGCCCGCTTTTGTGAGCACCCACGGGATTAAAATAACGCAGCAGGATAACATTCCAGGCCGCATCAGAGGTGTGCAAATCCCGCAGGATGTATTCGATAAACAGTTTAGAGTTTCCATACGGATTGGTGGCAGAAAGAGGGAAATCCTCGGTGATGGGTACAGAAGCGGGGTCACCGTAAACCGTGGCCGAGGAACTGAACACGATGTTTTTCACGTTATGTTCGGCCATGACCTTACACAGTTTTAATGTCCCGCTGATATTATTTTCATAATAGCGCAACGGCATACTCACCGACTCACCAACAGCTTTCAACCCGGCAAAATGAATAACCGCCTCAATTTTATTGTTACCGAAAACAGCCCTGAGCTGCTCAATCTCCCGCAAATCAACCTTATAAAATTTGACTGATTTATTAGTCAATTCCTCCACGCGCCGCAGAGATTCTTTTTGGCTGTTCACCAGATTGTCAACAATTATTACCTCGTGCCCGGCCTCCAGCAGCTCAAGGCAGGTATGACTGCCGATGTAACCCGCGCCGCCTGTCACTAAGATTCGCATACAGAACTCCTTTTGTAAGTTTTCAGCCTATATTTCACACCATTAATTGTATATTGACAACATTGAGCGCCGATTTTTGCAAACGCTCAACAAACCACACTCTTGGCTTTATAACATCTTCGAAATGCAGCGGTACGCTTAGGATCTTACGCGAGCGTTTCAGGACGCCCTGCTGGGCGTAATTAAGTACCCCGATACCCTCTGATACCGGAGTCTCGCAGACTCGCTTACCTGGAGGAATTAAGCGCGTGCGGAAAATCGCGGCAATTGCTCAGCCCTGGATAATTACTCTTCTTACCCATATACAAAACATATCAAACTTAACTTTCAATGTAAAGCTGAGGAACTTTTTACATGCAAAGCGCAACACAATATAATTCTGTCATACAGCTCGTAAACGAAATAATATTCTTGACAATGACAGGTAGATAGAATATTGTGCCTTTACACCCCACAATAAAATAAAGAGCCGCTATGCAGACACATCCACCGAACGAACCGGAATTAGATCAGATCGATATGGCGATTATCACCCGTCTCCAGGCAGACGCCACCATCAGCAATGCTGAATTGGCCAAGAAGATCAACCTGTCACCTTCCGCCTGCCTGGGGCGCTGCAAACGGCTGAAACAATCTGGCGTTATCCGGCAGTTTGCGGCCATAATCGATGAGCGGAAGGTGGGATTAGACGTTATAACCTACGTCTTTGTCTCACTTTCACCCCACAACCGGGTAACCACCGATGCCTTTTTGAAAAGCATCCGCCAGATTCCCAATGTCATGGAATGCCATAATATCTCCGGCATCCACGATTATCTTTTAAAGATTATATCACCGTCCATCAACGATTACCGGAATTTCGTCATTGATACCCTCATTGAGGTACCGGGGGTAGGCAAGGTTGAAACCTCGGTAGTTTTAAGTACAGAAAAATTAAGTTATCAATTACCTCTTGCAGGCAAAAAATTGGTAGAACCCAAAAATCATTAATCAGGGAGAGTACAAGCATGCGAATCATTATAAATGGCGAAGCAGAAGAGATTAACGAGGCGGAGTTGACTGTCAGCCGCTTATTAAGCATAAAAAATGTTGAATCACCGGACATGGTTTCGGTACAGGTCAATGATACCATTGTTGACCGCGCCGACTACGACCACAAACAAATCAACCGGGATGATGAAGTAGAGTTCCTGTATTTCATGGGCGGCGGAGCATTTTCATGAATGGTTTTACCACCAGGGCGATCCACGGCGGCGGCCGGCGGGATGCCCACGGTTCTCTGCGGGTGCCGGTCTATGACAGCGTCGCCTTTGAGCATGAGAACTCCAGCTCTCTGCGGGATGCATTCATGGGCAGGAAACCAGCCCATATTTACAGCCGGATCACCAACCCGACGGTGCAGGATTTTGAGGCCCGCATCCAGGCCCTCACCGGGGCGCTCTCGGTGCTGGCTGTCTCATCGGGTATGGCGGCCATCAGCAATACCCTCATCGCCCTGGGCGGGGCCGGTAAGAATATAGTGACCAGCAGATACCTCTTCGGCAATACCCTGTCGCTTTTTGAGAAGACCTTTGCCGCCTGGGGCCTTGAGGCCCGCTATGTATCCATGCTCAATCCGGAAGAACTGGCCCAGGCCATTGATGATGAGACCTGCGCCGTATTTCTTGAGAGCATAACCAACCCCCAGCTTGAGGTTGCCAATTGCCAGTCCCTGAGCGCCGTTATTAGAGAACGGGGGGTGCCGCTGATAGTTGATAATACCCTCATGACTCCCTATCTGTTCAACTGCGCCGGAGCCGGGGTTGACATAGAAATAATATCCAGCACCAAATATATCTCCGGCGGCGCTACCTCAGTAGGCGGCCTGGTCATTGACCATGGCAGCTTTGACTGGTCACGGGCTGCGAAATTCAGGGGGCGCGCTGCGAAATTCGGCAAAATGGCCTTTATTGCCGCCCTGCGCCAGGAGGTTTACCGCGATACGGGGGCCTGCCTGTCTCCCCATAACGCCTATCTGCAGAGCCTGGGTCTGGAGACCATGGCCCTGCGGATTGATAAAAGCTGTCAGAACGCCCAGTATCTCGCTGAATTTATAGCCAAAAGACCGGAGGTAACAGAGGTAAATTACCCAGGGCTGACAGATTCACCGTCCCGGCCCACCGCCAGCCGCCAGTTCAATCATAAATACGGCGGTGTTTTAACCTTTGACCTGAACAGCATTGAAGAATGTTTTTCCTTCATGGATGCCCTGCGGGTCGTCCGCCGGGCAACTAACATAAATGACAATAAATCGCTTATACTCCACCCGGCCTCAACCATTTTCGCAGAATATTCAGACGAAGAGAAAAAGCGTATGGCTATCCGGCCCACGATGTTGCGCCTATCAGCCGGAATTGAGGATTATGAGGATTTAATTATTGATTTACAAAAGGGGTTTGCATCGTTATGAGAGACTTCAGCACGGAAGAACTTGATCGTTACAGCCGTCATATCCTGTTAAGTGATGTGGGAGTCGAGGGCCAGGAAAAATTATT
>JAJSAA010000253.1 GCA_024274995.1 Deltaproteobacteria bacterium | reverse complement strand
CCACTCTCTGCCAAGTATTTGAATCTGGCCTCTTTTAAATTCTATCTTGGCATTATCTGCTTTTTTATCGGTATCAAGTTGTTCATAGAATCGCTGCCCGGTTCAATTGCCAAGAAAAAGGCTATGAAGGCCATTGTCCAGAAATTTAATGCCGCAGTTAAGGAGGCCAAGTCCTCGGGCAAGGCGATGGAGATGGGCAAAATAGAATTTGATAAATTTAATTTCATTAATTTTGATATGCGCTTCTGGGGCGAGACCTTTGTTGCCCGGCCGCTGATGATGCTGGTGGGCGGTATATTTATGGGGATAATTGCCTCGTCATTTGGGGTCGGCGGCGGTTTCATGTTTATGCCCTTTATGACCACCATGGTGGGTTATCCCATGTATCTCGCCGTGCCTATCGCCCTGGCCGGTACCTTTGCCACCTCCACCGGGGCCATTGCCAAATATGTCCTCATGGGTTATCAGCCGGACTGGACTATGGCCGCCTTAATTGCTGCGGGAGCTATGTGCGGCGGGATCGTCGGCCCTAAAATCCAGAAAAAGCTGCCTGAGATATTCCTGAAACGGATGCTGGCCTTAGCACTTATTATTGTATTTATGAAATACACCAGTCTACTGCCATTCATGCGCTGAGATAGCCGGGGCAGAATGATTTTGGTGGTATTTGTACTGTCAGGATCATTCTGTCTCATAGGGCGTGGACTTTATTAAGGAGAAGGATATGAAGAAATCTGTGTACTCAATGTGCGGCATGTGTACGGTTCGCTGCCCCATCAGAGTAGAGGTGGAGGATAACCGGGTAAGCTGGATTGAGGGCAACCCGTATTTGATGGATCACGCCCTCTGTGCCAAAGGCTCGGCCGGGGTGGCGCTGCTTGATGATGATGAACGTCCCCGGCAGCCTCTGATTCGGGATGGCGGCCGGGGTGCCGGGCGCTGGCGGCAGGTGAGCTGGCCCACGGCCTACGATTATATCACCGAAAAATTAAAAAAGATTAAGCGTGAGTATGGCCCGGAATCGGTTGTTCTCTCCTCGCGGGGCGGCCCGTGGCAGTCCATGTATAAAACCTTTATTCATGCCTATGGCTCACCCAATTACACCAATCACGACTGCACCTGCGGCCGTAATACCCACCACGCCAGTATGTCGTTAAACGGTGTCGGCCGCAAGGGGTTTGCCTATGATATTAAAAATACCCGGCATATGGTACTTTTTGGCCGCAACTATTTTGCCTCACTACAGATCGCTCAGGGTAATCAGATATTAGATATGTTAGACAAGGGCGGCAGGCTCACCTACGTCGACGTGCGGCAGACCATGACCGGAGTGAAGGCCAATCGCTTTTTTCTGGTTCGTCCCGGTACTGATTACGCCCTGGCCCTCGCCGTGATTCATGAGGTGATAAAGAGAAATATCTACTCTAAAGATTTTATTGATAAATACGTCAGCGGCTTTGATGAATTATGCGCCTTTGCCGAAGAATATACCCCGGCCTGGGCGGCCAAGGAGTGCGGAATCAAGGAAAAGGCGATTATGGCCTTTGTCGATGAACTGGCGGAGGATATGCCCAGGGTTATCTTTCATCCCGGCTGGAATTTGTCCCGCTACAAGGATTCCTTTTATGTGAGCCGTGCCCTGCACATTCT
>JAJSAA010000252.1 GCA_024274995.1 Deltaproteobacteria bacterium | reverse complement strand
GTTAACGGCTCCGCTGTCACGGTAGATTGTACCTTTTGTTAAGGGGTTTGTCGGGCCGCTGGTAAAATAGGCATGTTCGGCATCTTGGACCGGAAAGGTAGCCAGGACAAAATTCTTAAAGGCATTGGACGGTACAGCCGGGATATCCTGCCATCTCTCTGCCTGACCGGGACTGACCCCTTTATGGAGGCAGTATTCCCGATATGGGGGGATAGTGTGGAATTGTAATTCAAACTCCTTCAGGGCGAGACGATTAAAGTTTTGCTGATCGTTATTATCCAGCCCTTGGTGGATGAAGGCGAGAACCTCGCTGTCCAACTCCTTGACAAAATCTGAGTCCGGGGCGTATTCAGCAGGGAAAGAAGGGCGATTGCGAAACATAATTGGGGCCATATAATTGTCTATGTCTATAGGTCAGGTATGGGTGCAATATAAAAAGTGACAAATTAGAATACTTTCTTTTCCACAGGCAACTGTACGTCTTAACTATGTTTTACGACACCATCATGTTTTGAATATCGAAGTTTACTGCTTATAACATTATAGGCATTATTTCAGGGAATTAAAAGCATTAGCTGCCTTGATTTATGGTGCTACCGATTGGTTATTTAAGCCTGGAACGATCTTTGATTGGCGGGCTGGCCGGGGCGGATTTGTGGATGGTGAGGGCCTGATTGGCAGAAAAAACAGGTCAGGTTGCATAGTGTACAGTAGGCAGATGCAGGTGGTGGCTTGTACCCACCACCCCCTAATAATCGTCCTCCTGAACCCCGACTGTCGCCTCGTTCCAAACAGCGCTGTTCCGGCGGGAATGGGTGGCAATTTTTATTCTGCGATCAGCCTTTTGGCCGTTGACATCCACCACTGTAAGCTGGAGGACGGGGCCGGGGTTTTTTATGGTATTGAAGGATGAGGGGGCAATAAATGACATTCTGGAACCCTCCTGATTATTGAGCCTGATTTTGACCGGAGTACCGCCGATCTGCCGCCAGGAAAAAATCAATTTTTTTCTGTCCTCGCCTCTGGTCGCACTGGCATCAATGCTTACTTTTTCTCCGGGAACGTAGCTAACGGCGAGGCGGCCAAGTTGAATCTCCGGGGGCGAATACCCCGGTTTAATCAATAATTTTATTGTTCTGGTTCGTGATTTTAAGCGGGCCAGCCGGAATCGGTAACGGATGTACTCGGTGCCGCTGAAGTATTTATCAGGTCGATATATATAATGGCCGGGACTGATTTTACGGAGATGACCATGGAGATTAGAAGAAATAATTTCTATCCTGGTCTTGCGGCTGAAGGGCAGATAATTGGCCTTTGCCCACAATTTTTTCCAGTTAATGCCTAACGATCTGGTGCTAATAGTGCTATAAGCGGCATTAATCGCCGCTATAACCAGCCGCCGTGGTTTTATTGTTTGGGGCTTTAGGGTTGGAAGCGGTTTATTAGTCGGTATCTTCGCTATACCAGTTTTCCCGGTCGAACTGGGCTCGACGGCCTTGGGCTTTGTCGTCTCACCGGTGACGGTGGCTGCTGGGCCTTCAATTTTCCCATTGATACTGCTGATCTGAATTGTGGCGGCAGGACTTTCATTATGACCGTCCGAGACCCGGAAGACGATACTATCCTTCCCGGTAAAATCCTTATTGGGCAGATAGGTTAGATTGGGAGCTCGGCCAGATAATTTACCATGCCTCGGCAGGGTAATTATCTCATAATCCAGGGGATCGTGATCGGCATCGCTGGCCTTTAAGGTAATGGCCAGCTCGGTATCTCCGGGCCTTATATAGAGTGATGAACCACTAACCTGGGGAGGAGTGTTTTGAGCCGCCGTCCTGGCCTCAGGCGCTAAGCGCGGGGAAGGATGGGGACTGGGTTTGGTTGAGGTGGCGGCCGGTATCTGGGCACTCACCGGCGCTTTCCTGGCCGGTTCTCCGCGCAGCATAAATATAGCGGCTAACAGCAGGATGAGAACACCGCCAATGCCAGCCTGTATTTTTCTGTCTTGTAGAATCGGGGGCAGGACGAACCTGGCAGGGCTGGAAGGAGCTTCGCCCTCCCCGGTAATTTCATCGTCATCTAAGGCCTTATCAATGAATTGAGAGGTCTCATGGCTTTCATCTCCGGCCGCCTCCTCCATAATGGTGGATTCATCATCGCCGATATCGGGGATGTCAGTCAACTCGTCATCATCATCTAAGCCAAAGGCCTCGGCATCAAAACCGTTGTCAGCTTCATCTAAGGCCTCATTATCAATATCGGCGGCCAGATCCTTAAAGTCGATCTCTTCAGCCTGAAACGGGTCATCGACGGTGGCCGCGGTTTTATCAGCCTCATCGTCAACCTCAGAGAACAACTGGTCAATATCCTCCTGCGAGGGATCTTCATTGGCGGAATCGTTATCAGGCGACGGGGTGGCTGAATCACCTTGAGCCCCGCCGTCGTCCGGGGTTTCGGGAGGCACGGCCTGGGATGGCTGGGACTCTGGCGGACTCTCGGGTGCAACCGCTTCGTCATCATCGGCCAGCAGTGAGTCTATGTCGGACTGATCCAGATCATCAGAGCCGGTACCTTCTCCATCGTCATCAATGTCGTCCAGCCAGTCATCTTTTTCTTCTTCTGCCATTATTTAATCCCCACAAATCACAAAATTCTCTGTTATCAGGGCAAGGTCGTCATCGGGAGCGGCTACTTGATATACGAGTGCAGAGCTCGGTATAGGGGAGCTGACATCTCGACATTGGTAACATAGGATATCCGTTGACCCCGGAAATTAACCCCGCTGATATGAATTCGGAGATAACCGTCCATTTCTTCAAGTAAGCCGCTGAGCCGCTGCCGGCTGTCGTGCTGCTTTTTGGCGCTCTTCGTTTTCAAGATTATGGTGTTGCTGTTTATCACAGCCACCATCTGATCCGCCAGGGTTATACCTAACTTTGAGATTCCCGGCCGCAGATCCTCGCCGATGGATACAAACGGTGTTACTGCCACTAATCCAGGGCCGTAGAAATGCTTGAAGTTGCCGTCAGCTTCATCACACAGACTGGTGATTAACTCTGGAAGTGAGGCATAATCTCGATATTTTATGGCGGGCGGCGGCGGGGTTTGTTTTACAAACTCTGCCCCAGTTTCCTGCGCGCCCTGGGCGAGACAGGGCAGCAGCAGAAAACAGAATAAAAATGTCTTGATCAGCAAATTACGAAACAAGTGGTAATGGCGCATTTTTTCTCCTTGGAATCTCTCAGGAAGTCATTTGTCTTAACTATATTTTCCGCCCGTTATTGGCTGATTCCTTTGACAGCGATGGTAAAGGGTTTCTGCTGGCCGGTGCTGAGCAGAGCCAGTAATTCCCGGTTAAGGGGCAGGGTATAACGCCATGAGGTCTTAATCAGACCGGTCTTTAAGGATATCAGGCGACCTTGAAGGATAAGGGTCTTGCGGGTATTGGTAAAGGTTGAGGCAACTACATAATCTAAGGCTGGTTTGTCGTTAGCTATTTCGCCGGTATTGCGTGAGAGGATGAATTCCCCGGTCTGGGGTAAAATATTAATATCCTTGTCTAAACGTAATTCTTTGACCCGCAGACCACGGTCGGCTAAATCGGTGAGGTAATATTCGGCTATCAGGCGGCCGAACTCTGTCTCTCTTTTCAGGTCAGAAAGTGGAACGGCTGCCACCACCGCCACTATGGAAGAGAGATGGCGCTGGCCGGCCGCTTTCAGTTCGTAAAAGACCTTGCCAGCTACCTCTTTGGATATCTCGGCCAGTTTAATTTCGGTCCCTAAGGATTGAGAGGCATCCGGCATGTATTGATAAACGGTGTGGTTGACAACCTCCGGCATGGTCAGTTTAGCGTTCATGGCCAACTGAGCGTTTTCCTTGCTTATGACTGGTCTTTTGACTATTACCCGCAGTGCCGGCTGTTTAGGCTCGGGGCGCTTAATTACCGGAGGCGCTGGTTTTACCGCCTGCCTGGCCGCCGGTACTGGCGCAGGGGGTGGCGGCACGGCGGCGTTTGTTGTCAGGGCCGGGGAGATTAACACAAGAC
>JAJSAA010000251.1 GCA_024274995.1 Deltaproteobacteria bacterium | reverse complement strand
GGCAAGAAAAAACATCAGGACAGGGCCAATGATCCAGTTCTGCACCAGGGACAGGGCAAGAACCTTGAAATTACGAAATACCTCATACAGTTTTTCATAACGCACCTTGGCGAGAGGCGGATACATCATCAGGATGAGCCCCAGGGCAATGGGAATATTGGTAGTTCCCACCTGGAATTTATTGATCACCCCCTGAATACTTGGATAAAGCCATCCCACCGTAACCCCGATGAACATGGCCAGAAATATCCACAGGGTTAAAAATCGATCGAGAAACGATAGTTTTTTTTCTGCCATAATCATTATTATAACTCCTTATTTTGTTGATAATTTCGTAACAGTTCACCAGTGCCTTAGATTCGTCAGTTTCGGCCTTCGAGTCAAGTAAGCGAAGCGCAGCGAAGACTTCGATACTCCCGTACCCGAGAAGGCCGGGAAACGAAACTCACAGATAATATGATATCTGCATATGCGGATACCTGCAAGTAAAATATTTTTAATCTCCGGCAGCGCTGCTATACAAAAAAAATCAGCCACTGCGGGCTCTCCCAACAACCATCTCCCCATTCGGGTTGACAAGCATACTTTTGATTTGTATGAATATATCAATCAGCCCTGGTAAAACATCAAGTCGGGCAGCCCCTAAGCCAATTGCCGTAAACGAGATTTTACAAGGTCTGCGAACTGGCATGATCTTAAGATTTTCCTCAAGACCTGGAGAAGAATGTCAAAAATCGGCAATAACTCCCTTATCGCCTGTCACGATTGCGATCTTCTTTTCCGCACCCGGCCATTGCGGAACAACGAGCGAGCCGCCTGCCCCCGATGCGGAGCGGTCTTGTACCATAAAAGGCCGCGAACCATAAGCCGGGCTCTCATTTACTCCCTTACGGCTCTGATCTTTTTTGGCCTGGCAAATCTCTTTCCCTTTATGACCTTTAAGCTGCAGGGCCGAGAGCAGGTTACATTTTTAGCTTCAGGGGGGCTTGAATTATTCCAGCAGGGCTTCCGGGGCTTAGGTGTTTTAGTGCTTTCCGTTGGATTTTTACTGCCCCTCCTAAAAATTATCGGTACACTTTATGTCCTCATCCCTTTAGAATTTAATTTCGTGGTTTGGAAAGCGAGAGAGACCTTTAAATTTGTAGAGGCCATCACCCCCTGGGCCATGATGGAGGTTCTAATGCTTGGTGTCATCGTCGCCTATGTTAAGTTAATTGATATAACCACGATTGTGCTGGGGGTATCACTCTACTCATTTGCGGCTCTTATTATCTTTATGACCCTGAGCGCTGCGGCCCTGGAGCCCATAGAAGTCTGGGCAAGATTGGAGCAAAGAAGGCCATGAAAGAGACTACCGTTACAGCGCTTAGCGCCTCTTTACTCAACTGCCGCACCTGCCACAAATTAAATAAGGCCAAACAGCTGCCGAGGGGCTGTCACCAGCTATGTTCACGCTGTGGAACAAGACTCTATTTCCGTAAGCCCAACAGCCTGGCCCGCTCATGGGCCTTGACAATAACTGCCCTTATCCTCTACATTCCCGCCAACCTGTTACCGGTTATGACCGTAATTTCATATGGCAGGGGCAAACCGAATACTATTCTAAGCGGGGTAATCCATCTAATCGCGGCCGGAATGTATCCCATTGCCTTAATAGTCTTTGTCGCCAGCATTATTGTTCCCGTCGTCAAGCTCATCGCCATTACCTGTTTACTTATCTCAGTACAGAAAAAATCCCGCTGGCACCCAAGGCAGCGAACCATGTTATATAGAGTAACTGAGGGTATCGGCCGCTGGTCGATGCTTGACATCTTTGTAATCGGCATCGTCACGGCCCTGCTTAAACTTCGTTCAATCGCCACCATCGAGCCGGGCCTGGGGGCTGTATTCTTTGCCGGTGTCGTCATAACCACAATATTGGCGGCCATGAGCTTTGACCCAAGGCTGATATGGGATGCCATGGAGGAAGAGCAATGACCAAGCGGCCTCAGCTGCAGGTGGATGATTTACCAGAGGCCGTGGTGGAAAAGCCCCACGCCATTCCCATTATCTGGTTAATCCCCCTGATTGCGGCCCTCATCGGCGGCTGGCTGGCCTATAAAACCATCTCCGAGAGCGGGCCCACCATCACAATCACCTTTAAAGACGCTTCCGGTCTTGAGGCGGGCAAAACCAAGATTAAATATAAATCGGTAACCCTGGGAGAAGTCCAGAAAATAGAGATAAAAAATCTTTCTAGCATTACCGTGACGGCCAAAATAGATAAATCCGGCAAAAAATTCATGTCCAAAAACACCAGATTCTGGGTAGTACGGCCCCGGATTGGCGGCAGCCAAATTTCCGGGCTTGAGACCATAGTATCAGGGGTCTATATCAGCCTTGATCCCCGGCCCGGCCCCCCGGCCCTGACCTTTAAGGGGCTTGAAAATCCTCCAGGAGTACTGGCGGATGAGCATGGCACCCAGTTCAAACTCCATGCGGCTAATCTCGGTTCTGCCTTTCCCGGGACAGCGGTTCTGCACCGCGGCGTTAAGGTCGGGCGGGTGGTGAACTACAAATTAGCCCAGGGCGGTGATGGGGTAATCATCG
>JAJSAA010000250.1 GCA_024274995.1 Deltaproteobacteria bacterium | reverse complement strand
TGTACCGCCTCCTTGACCTTAAAGGGCTTACCGTTGACAAACACCTCCTTATTCACCACCTTTATCCGGTCACCGGCCACCCCGACAACCCGTTTGATAAAATCTTCATTGGGATTTAAGGGGAATTTAAAGACGATAATGTCCCGGCGGTGCGGGGTGCTTATATGAATCCAGGTTGTACCGGTAAAGGGGTTTTTGATCCCATAAATAAATTTATTGACTAGAAGATGATCACCGATAAGGAGGGTGGGCTCCATGGAACCGGAGGGAATCTTAAAGGCCTGGACAACGAATGAGCGGATAAACAGGGCCAGAACCAGGGCAATGATAATGGCCTCGGCGTATTCTCGCAGGGTGGATTTTTTGGGGGGATTGGCTTTAGTTGACAAAATATTTTCCTTGGTTGAATGGAAATGAGATATTTTAACGACAGAATAAGTATCCCAAAACCTTTCAAAACTCAAGGATATTCGCCGATTACCACGACAGGGTTGAAATTATCGCTCAAAAAAACAATATATTGTGCCCTCCTGAAAACGTCCTATACAATATGTTGTTTTTATGCCTTAACGCCCTGCCAGCAGAGCTTGAAAAGAAAAGTAAAATAATTGAAACTTATGGCTTTTATTTCATGGCAAACGCTTGACAAACATTTTTTTTTGTGCATTTAATTTAAGTAGTCGCTTTTGTTTTTTATAACTTATTCAGATAATTAAGGGTATTCCTGGGCATTACACAATGGGTAAATTCAATCTACCGGAAAAATTAAAAATTTCTCTACCGGGCTTTGCCAAACAGCATAAACTGGCTCTGGGCCTTGATATAGGCTCCTACTCCGTCAAGGTATGTGAAATAATCCCTACCAGCGCCAATGGTCACCAGGTAATAAAGACTGGCAGTGCCAAATTACCTGATGGGGCCGTGGAAGACGGCGTTTTGCAGGATCCGGAGGCCGTGGCCGCCGTTATTGATGCCCTGTGTAAAAATCTCAAGATAAAGCAGAAAAAGGTGGCTATTTCCATGTCCGGCTATTCTGTCATCGTTAAAAAGATAAACCTGGCGGTCATGGAGGAGAAGGAACTGGCCGAGCATATTCATTCCGAAGCCGAGCAATACATCCCCTTTGATATCAACGATGTTTATCTTGATTATCAGGATTTAAAGACCAACACCGAAAATTCTGAATTCACCGATATTATGCTGGTGGCCGCCAAAAAGGACGTAATAAACGCCTATCTTGAAATGTTGACCAGCATCGGCCTCCAGGCTGTGGTGGTGGATGTGGATGCCTTTGCCCTGGAAAACTCCTTTGAGAACCAGATAAGCGGCGGTCAGAATTTCATCCTTATTGATATCGGAGCCTCTAAAATCAGTATCAATATCATTGCTCACGGGGCCTCTATTCTGGCTCGAGATGTGGTTATGGGCAGCCGTCAGATTACGGAACAGATTCAGGAAAAATTAAGCATAGAGACCGAGGAGGCTGAAAGCCTCAAGATAGGCGGCAAAAAAACCGAGGAAGAAGAGAGAAAGGCCATTGAGAAAATCGTGGTCAATAACTGCAGTCAATGGATACTTGAAATTAAAAAGGCCATTGATTTTTATGCCTCCAATTATCCAGAGGACAAAATAAGCAGAATTATCCTGAGCGGCGGCGGCTCCAAGATCAAGGGTTTGGATAAATTCTTAAATAAAGAGCTTAACATGGAGACGGAAATCTTTAATCCCTTTGCCAAAACAGAGGTAAGCGCCAAAATCGACCAGGATTATCTGGCTTATATTGCGCCTGAAATGGCGATTGCCGCCGGTTTAGCTCTAAGGCCTGTGACCTTATGATAAATATAAATTTACTGCCCATCAAGCAGATAAAACAAAGAATCAGGGTGCGTAACGAATTACTTGCCCTGCTGGGTGCTCTGGCATTAATTCTAATTATAATGGGCCTGACCGCCTACAGCCAGAGCCGTGAAATTACTAAGATTGACCAGAAAACCGCCGTTCTGCAGGCAGAAAAGAATAAATACCGCGCCATAGTAAGTCAGATAAACCACATAAAAAAAGAGCAGGAGCGGCTCAACTACAAACTGAAAGCCATTGAAACCCTGAACAACAACGCCCATCTGCCGGTAAGAATCATGGATGCGGTGGCCAGATTAACCCCGTCCAATCGTATGTGGCTTAACTCCCTGCAGCTCAACTCCAATACCCTTGCCCTGCAGGGGACGGCCCTGGATAACGCCACCATTGCACAATACATGGAACGGCTTAAAGCCTCACCATTCTTTCATAAACCGCAATTGCAGAATTCATCGCTGATTAGGATGGCCAATAAAAAATTAAAGAAATTTTCTCTGTTAATGACCTTAAACAAACCTTAATTAGCCAAGGCGTTAAAAAGCTCTGGACGGAATATGGACAGCAAACAGCTTAAAGCCAACCTCGATAATTTTATAGATACCAAGGTCGCCACCCTGGATAACAACCGCAAGCTGCTTATTGCCGCTGCG
>JAJSAA010000249.1 GCA_024274995.1 Deltaproteobacteria bacterium | reverse complement strand
GGTAACTATAAACAGTTGCACAAGAAGAAAATAAACCACAAGCAACTCACTTTGTTCTAACTCCAATACCTCGCTGCTTGCGGCGGGGTTGTTTATTTTGTAGCGGCTTCTACCCATCATTTAGCTCTCCGTGTACGTTCCCACGCGGGAGCGTGGGAACGAGAAAACAAAATTCGTAACTATTTAGGTGGATATTTGCCGGTATACTTGATAATTTTTTCAACAATGGCGCTGACATCCAGTTTGGTGGTATCCATCACAATATGGCTGCCCTGCTGATACAGCGGCTTGCGGGCCGCCAGGATCTCACTAACCTCTGCAAAGATAGTATTATCGGTCAACGAAGGCCGCTGCTCAGTAGTATTATTATCCGCAGCCAGCCGTCGACAGATTGTTTCCTCATCGGCAGTGAGCCAGACCACCAGGCCGGCGGCCATCAATCTGGGCCAGTACTTATGGGTAATGGCTCCACCGCCGGTGGCAATTACCCTTCCCTCTCCGCCTGCCAATTCCACTAACAGTTCACCCTCCCGCAGCCGAAAGCGGCCCCAGCCATCCTTGGCGACTATATCCTTTATTGGCTGGCCTTCCCGGCGTACTATCTCCTGGTCGGTATCAATAAAATTCATATTTAACCGCTGGGCCAGCATGTTACCCACCGAGGTCTTGCCCACGGCCCGGTATCCGGTTAATATAATATTTTTCCAATCAGATTCAGTTCGAGACTTACTAACCATTTAATTCACTATTGGTTCTAAGTTTTGAAGGGGATGCTGCTGAACAGTTCCTGTTCAGCAGCCCTTCTAACAGCACGAAACGCCCCAGGGGGATGACCTCGCAGGGCAGGCTGCCGGTGAATATCGGATTGGCGCAGAGACCGCCGGAGAGATAGAGACGAGCCGGGGAACCGGCGAAACGGTAGGCGTTTACGGCAATGCCTTTAACAAAGGAGGCCACCGCCTCGGCCGCTGGAGTTCCGTCAATAATAGCATCAAAGATATTGCTCATTCCTAAAACCCCACAGGTCACGGAGAAGGTTCGGGACGGCGGCGGTATATGCTGATAATCCAGGTCGTAATAGCGGGCCAGAAGCTCAATGGTAAAGCCCATGGAGGCCCCGCATTCGGTATTCCAGCCCATATCCGCTACCCGGCCGCCAGCATATTTGATGAATTTTATATCCCGGCTGCCGCAGTCTAACAGGACATAATTGTCGTCGGTAATCAATCTTTCACCGCCCCGGGCCAGGGCAATTAATTCGTTGACGTATTCCTTGGCGAAGCGCTGGCCGTTATGACCGGTGGCGATGTCCACCCGAAGTCTGGGCGGCAGCTCCTTAGTGGCCGTGATTGTCGGTTTATCCAGCCCCTCGGTATCAAGAAATTTGCAATATGAGGTGCCAAAGTCGGCCAGAATCATTGATAGGCTCCCGATAATTCCAGAAAGGCCTGAATTTTGGCCTTGGCGCTGCCGCCGCAGTTATAATCCGCGTCGAGGTAAAGGGCGCTGGGGTGGCGGTCGGCCAGAAATTTGGCCAGCCCTGTCTTGGCGCAGAAAGATTGGGCAAAAAAGACCGTGGGGATGGCCGGATTATAGTAGAGTTCCAAATCTTCGGCGGCCGGGGTCTTGTTCTCCATGCAGCGAGTCCAGCCATAGATATGGGTGGTATCCGGAAACAGCTCTAACAGAGAAAAATCACGCGGCGGTACCCCCCAGAAGCCGGCCCGCGGTTGACATGGTTTAAAATTTACGCCGTCCTGGGGGCGATGGTATTTCACTCCTTCGGTGATAGTCAGAAATTTTTCCAGTAGGGCCAGGCGGGTTCTGCATACAGGGGTGCCAAAGTTCTGCTTATCCCGGTTTATGGTTCGAATAACCGGAATAGAAAGTATATTAGTTAGAATAGTGGAAACATGGAGAGCCGCATCACATTTTCCGGTTCCCACGTCAATATAGACGGCATCGAGGGACAGGCGCAGGGCGTTCAAGACTACTGTACGCAGAATGGCGCAATAGACCCTGGGCAGATAAGGGGCCGTGCCTTCAATACTGTCCGGTACCAGCTTGGCATCCAGATCATGGATGGCGGTACCCTGATCGTTGAGATATTGAATGACTTGCCGGGGCGGCATGCCAACGATCCCGGCCTTGCGCGGCGGGGCTGGCAGCTGCCATTTTGTTTGACAGATATTCATTTTGGGCCGTAGTTGTTGAAAGAGTTTTGTACTGTTTACCGATCCTGGCGGGCCAGAAGCCATAAGCCAAAGGGGCAGACGATAATATACATGAGCCAGGAGGCGATTATCGGGTGAATATATCCCGCCCCGGCCATGGACTGGGCCGCACTCCACCAGCTCCAGGCGGCAAAGGCCAGGCCGCAGCTTATGGGAATCGCCACGGTTAGATCTTGGCCCCATCGTTGGTGAATAATCAGGAGAATGGGCAAACCGATACAGATCAACGGCAGACCAAGGAAGATAAAGGAGAGGCGTTTATTAAAGTTGAGCCAGGCCTCGCGGCTGTCCGAAGCATTGTGAGTCTGGCGCAGGAGGCTGCTGATGGATTGTTCTTTCGCCTTATAGAAGGGCTTGAAAAATTGTCGTGGATCATCGGGTAGAGTCAAGGTCAGTTTTTTAAAGACCTTGACGCTGTAGAGGTGATCACCCTGAGGGGCCGGCCTTTTAATCTGGCCGTCCTCGAAATGCCAGATGCCGTTGCGCCACCGGGCTCGGGCAGCGGAAATCATCATCTCAAAACGGAAATCTTTATCACTAAGCTGAGTATAGGAAAAACTGGTAAACTCCCCTGGCTGGCGGCTGGAACGAATAAAGGTGTAAATCCCCCGCTTGCCGCGGTGATAGATCCGGCCGTTGCGCATTATGCCCTTTGGTACCCGATGTTCAACCTTTTCATACCAGATACGGTCAGTAGCGGCCTCGGTGGCGGGCAGCAGCCATTGGGCCATGCTAAGGGCGATTATGGTGCAGAGGAGAGCCGCTGCCAGGATGGGGGCGGTTATGCGTTTGATACTGATACCGCCGGCCTTTAAAGCCATCAACTCGTGGTTATGATTAAGAAGACCCAGGGTCAGGATTCCGGCCAGCAGGATGGAAATAGGCTGCATCATATCCATCATAAAGGGGATTTTGAGAAGAAAATATTTTAGAGCCAGACTTAAACCCTGACCGGCCCCCAGGAAATTATCAAGACGTTCGAAGAAGTCGACCAGGAAGTATATTCCCGACAGGGTACTGGACACCAGGATAAAATTTTTTAAAAATTGTTGCGAGAGATAACGATTTAGAATTTTCATAGCGCCCTGGGTTAAGGTCTGAAAACCGGGGCGCGGCACGATACCCAAGGCCGCCGCCCAAAACCATGAACAGTGTTTTACGCATGGGATTTGTTGAGAAAATAGTGAATTACGGTTATGTTACCAGCATTTGTAATTATTCGGAGCAGAGATCATGCCGCCAATCGTCAAATATATAACTGTCAGCGCCCCTATTCCCAAACTGAGCGATAACCTGGCCGACATTGACCGGCTGAAAAGAGCCCTGCTTACCGAGACTTCCAGCCGGCCGCTTAGTATCCCTTTTGCACAGTTGTCTAATGTGGCAGCCGCCTTTCGTCAAGCAAAATTTTCCGGCACCGCGGTTATTAATGATCTCGGTGAGCGTCTGGAACTGGTGGACTTCGTGGATATTCCCGGCCCGCTGACCGCCATGGCCCTTGATTTAGGTTCCACTCATCTTGAGGCTTCGCTGCTGGATCTGCACAGTGGTGAAACCCTGGCCCATGCCCATGGCGAAAACTCCCAGATTGCCTTTGGAGCCGATATTTTAAGCCGGATTCACTTTGCCGCCCGCCCTGGAGGGCTTGCTGAACTCCATGAGGCGGTTCTCGGCAATATTAATGATCTGGCTCGGCAATTGGCCCGGCAGGCGGGTCTGACTCCGCGGGAGATCAGGGCGCTTGCCGTCTCTGGTAATCCCACCATGACCCATCTCTTCCTTAACCTGAATCCCGGCCACATCTGCCGTGAGCCATATATCCCCCTGATCAACGCCCCGGACATTTGTTACGGCCGGGAGTTGGCCCTTGATATCCACCCGGCCGCCCCGGTATTTATCATGCCGGGGGTCGGTAGCTATTTTGGCGGTGATCTCATCTCCGGGATCATGGCCAGCGGGTTGGATGAGCGGGAACAGGTCTGTATGCTCATCGACGTGGGGACTAACGCCGAGGTGGTTTTGGGCAACAGGGACTGGCTCATGGCCTGCGCCGGGGCCGCCGGCCCGGCCCTGGAGGGTGGTGTGGCCCGCATGGGAATGCGGGCTGGAGCCGGAGTTATTGAACATGTCAACATTACGCCCGGCAGTGGTACGGTGACATACGAGACAATCGACGGCAGTCCGGCCCGCGGGATCTGCGGCTCCGGCATCATCGACCTGATGGCAGCCCTGTATTTAACCGGCATCATTGATCTACGGGGTAAATTCAGGCCCGGTAAAGACAGCCGCCTGCGTCAAGGTGCCGAGGGTTGGAGTTATACGGTGGTGCCTGGGGGGGAGACTGCCGACGGCCGGGCCATTGAGTTGAATCAGGTGGATCTGGATGCCGTGATGCGCTCTAAGGCCGCCATGTATGCCATCCTCACCACCCTGGTCTCGCAGGTCGGAGTCTCCTTTGCCGAGCTGGATAAGATTTACGTGGCCGGGGCCTTTGGGCGGCATATTTCGCCCCGGCAGGCCATAACCCTCGGCATGCTCCCCGACCTGCCTCTTGAAACCTATGTCCCCATTGGCAACAGTTCACTGCGGGGAGCGGAAAAGGCCCTGTTGTCCGGCCGGGCCCGGTTGCGCTGCCAGGAGATCAGGCGCAATATTACTTATATAGAATTAAACGTTAATCAGGAGTTTATGCTCCGTTTTTCCGGTGCCAAGTTCATTCCCCATACCGATAAAAGTCGTTTTCCTTCCGTGCCCTGAGCCTCTGTATAACTCCCCCGTAAGCGTTCAACGAACCGCACTCTGGACTTTATAACATCTCGGAGAAGCGTTTTAGGGATGCCCTGCTGCACACATTAGCAGTTGCGAGAAGTGTCCCTATTGTGTTAGAGTAGACGCATTTATTTGTTGTAATTTTGTTGAGAGATATGGTGGAAAAGAAAAAAACAGCCGCGAGAAAACGTAACTGCAGAAAATTATCCCAGAGAACTGCCAAGGAGCGTCTGCGGGAATTTCTGGAGTTATTCAGCAAGGAAGATGACGTCCTGCTGGTTATTAATGCCGATCCGGACGC
>JAJSAA010000248.1 GCA_024274995.1 Deltaproteobacteria bacterium | reverse complement strand
GTACATACGTGTTCTTTCCTGACGGGATCGGTTAAACAGGGCCTCCTTGCCGTCATAACTGTAATGCGTGTCATTTATCCGGCCGTAAAGCGCGCCGTTGGTCCAGGCCCGCCAGCTGATACTGGCATAAAAGTCCCGGCCGGTATCGGTGTATATGGTGTCATCCGCGGTTTCCCTGAACAGGCGCACCCCGGCCAGCAATCCAACTCTGGCCCGGACAAAAGTGCGGCCGATCGAAAGCTGCCCGGAAAGGTAGTTGCTGTTCCGGCCCTTATCCATATCCCGCTTATAGATCCTGAAGGTATAATCACCATCCAGGCTTAACTGATAGGCCCCGTTGGCAAACTGCTTGGTATAACTCGGCAGCAGGGAGGTAAACCAGGCCAGATCTCTGTTGCCAAGCCGGATATAGCTGACCTGGGCCGCGAGGTTAGCCCGCCAGTCTTTCATCGCGACAAATGCCGGGCCGGTGCTGAAACTGATTACATCAAGATCATCGGCATTTTTACTGTAATAGTCACGCCGGTAGAGGCTGAGGTTATCCTGCCACAGAAAAGAGGCGTTTTTCTGGCCGAAGCGGACGGTCTTTCCGGTCTCATAGCGATGCGCGAGATTTGCCGAAAGAATCGTGGCCTGGTCACTTATGGGCATAGAACCAGGATTCACCTGAAGCTGGGTATTACCGATATTAACCACATTGGAACTCGGCCCGACATTAATATTAGAATCATGCATCCAGCCAATGGCAATCGACGGCTTCCAGGTATGTCCCGGCTTCATGCCCTCGGCGTCCTTTTTAATCTGCGCCATAAAGGCAAGAACAGTTACCCGCACGTTGGGCGGGGTTTTGGGATCATCAAGAACCTTTTGAGCCAGTTTACGGGCCTTGTCATAATCATACAGACGGTAATAAGTTACCGCGAGTTCCAGCCGGGCGCGCTGCAGCAAAGGGTGGTTGGTAAGAATATTATGAAAATCCGCCGACGCGTCATAAAGCTTATCCTCAGCGCGTTTTTTCATGGCGTCAAGAAACTGCTGCTGGGCGGAGTCAGCCGGCCTGGTTTCCGCCGCTCTAACCCCCTGTACCGCGGTTATAGTCAGACAGATTGCCAAAGTGACGTAAATCTTCTTGTAATTAGGCAAAAGCCGTCTCCTTACCCTCAAACTTTTCATTTTTTGATCCCCTCAATTTCGTATGGTTAAAAACTAATTTAATCTTTAGAGAAAATGCCAGTTTAGTCCTTATTCTTTATATGATTAAAAAAGTCAACACGAAATGCTGTTGGGCATATCACTGGATCACCTGCAACTTTTAATAAGCAACAAGCATACCGTTTCATAAAGAAAAGATTCAATCATGCTTTTTTACATTAAACAAAAGCGGATAAGCTGTTATTTTATAAATGAAAAATAAAGAAAGGGATATTTTCATGAGCTTAATGAAAAATCTATAGATAAAGAAGGGAGACCGGGTCTTTCCGGGAACACGGACACGGATATCCGCATTCCCGGAAAGACGGAATTACATATTCCTTCACCCGTATCAATTAATATATCTTGAAAGAATCTCAGGGGAGGGGTTAATTATATGGTAGCTTCCAGTCAGGCCAGAGCCTTTTGAAAGTACCCGTAGTTGATCCGCTCCGGCTCAAAGCGCAACGCCGGGGCATAAATAATCATATCTGATCTCGTTATCATTACATAACTTCTTCAGCGGTTCCTTACCGCTTCATAATTATGGACTTGATCAAATCAGATTTTCCCACGACACCAACCAGCTTGCCATCCGTCACCACCGGCAGGGTATGCACATGTTTTTCCGCCATAAGAGTGGCTATTTCATTAAGCGGCGTATCCTCACAGACTGTCAGTGAATGTTTGGAAAAAATTTCCCGCACCGTGCGGCCCGCCATTTTTTTAAACTCCTGATCCATTTTATTAGGATTAAGGACAAATACAGCATCAAGAATATTAATTACTGTGGGAATATGGAGATTTTTGCTCTGATCAATGAGATCACTCTCGGTCACCACCCCCAGTAAATTTCCGTCCTCCATAACCGGCGCGCCGCCGATCTTATGTTCAAAGAACAAGGCTGCCAGCTTTTCAACCGGCATGTCCGGCGGTACAGAAATCACATCCGTTGTCATAATGTCTTTTGCGGTTAGCATATATTCTCCTTTTATCTGGTAATGTTAATATCCGGTTAAGGACTGATCGTAAGCATGCAAGCACTCCATGAACGCCCTGCTGCATGCGTTTAAAACCACAAACCCGGCTTAGTGCAAAACTATAACCGGGTACCACTACCTTTTACCATAACAATGAAAACAAAAAATATCTTTGCCGAAATTCCAGCTGATTTAAAAACAGAGTTTATTGAGACTATCTGCGCCAGCCAGCGGGTTAGAATCAAACGGATAGTCTCCAAGGGGCATAAATCGGCCCCGGACTTCTGGTATGACCAGCAGGATAACGAGTGGGTTATAGTTCTTAAGGGGGAGGCGGAGATAGAATTTGAATCTGGCCGCAGTCTCCATCTTACCGCCGGATCATACCTTAATATTCCGGCCCATGAGCGGCATCGGGTCTCATGGACTTCGGAGGGGGAAACCGTTTGGCTGACAGTGCATTATTGACTATCCACCCAGGGCCGGAGTTCAGAGCTAAATCATCTCTGCGCTGACCACCGGGATCCAGCCTTCCTGACCGTTAATCAGCCGGATATGCAACCAGCCGCCCCGGCGCTCCAGAAGGCGAAATTCGAGACCGGCATGGAGCGGAGTGGTAAAACTTGGCTTATAGATGAGTCCATCGCCCTTTCTCGCCACCACCTCTTTCGCAGTGAGCACCCCGGCTGGAGCCGGGGGATACCGATAACTTACCAGCAGAGAGCCGCCGAAGAGCAAAGCCGGTACCAGGGGCCAGAGAAAACCCAGCCTACCCCGGCTCCGCCGCCGCAGGTGAACAAGGAGTACACACCATAACAACAGCCAGGAGGCGGCAAACAGCCACCAGCGAATATTAAGCGGCAAATCATAATGCCAGAAGAACAGGGTTTTTAAGATCTCGCTCCGCTGCCGAGGGACAATTTTATCCGGCTGCAGACTTTTGACAAAGGCCAGGTTCTGGGCCAGATTATCGTCACCGGCCATATAACGCTGCGCCCGGCGATAATTTAAAATGGCCCGGCCCGTATCATGAAGCCGGAACCAGGTATTACCAATATTATAATATAATTTACCGTTATGAATTCCACTCCACCTCAGACGTTCATAACGCCGCAGGGCTTTATTATACAGCTCTACCGCAACCGGCCCCTCTCCCGCCTTACCTGCCTGCCGGAAAAAGTCGTTGGCCTCCCTGAACATCGCCAGAGCCTCCTGGTGAGTCAGACTCTCAGAGGCCGCCAGAGCCGAACCTGGGAATAAAGAAACCAGCAGCAGGCCAATAACAAAGAAAAAAATATTTAACCTCCACGAACGGGGAGAGGATGACAGCTCAGTTCTCATGTTTTCCCCCTCCCGGCCGCCGGGCGCTTAAGTCAATTTTCCGGGCAGCCTCTACGGCCATGGCCAACAGATTTTCGAGCTTCACCGGGGCGACTGAACCGGCATAGACCCCGGCCTCACATTTCTTCAGTACCTCTAACATCCGTTTAACCTCTTCGTCCCCAACCCCCTGTTTATACAGGGCCTCTCTGATATCGGCATTAGTAAGCAGTGCCTGTTTAAGATCTAATTTCAACCTTAAATAACGGGTTAAGGCCTTGCTCAGACGTTCATATCCCTTGCCATCGCCGGGGGGCTTTATCTCCCGCAGCTCCTTACGCAGCGCCTGATAGGCATTACGGGCCACCCGCCGGGAGTTAAGAGCCGGCAAGCGCTGCCGGAGTATGATTATCAACAGAGCCAGCAGGTACAAAAGCGGCGGCAAACCGACAATAGCCCCAACCACAACCCGGCCGGGAATCCCGACCGCGGGCCTCTCCTCATTAATCAAGGCATCAGGAGTTTCATAATTATAATTTATGCCGCCTCCGGCCTGTTTAAGGCCTTGTTTACTGCCGGGGATCGGCCCAAGCCCCTGGGCGTCAGCAGCCGTCACCAGCCGATTGGCACTCACCTGTAGCGGCACCGGCCTGGAATGAACGGTCTCATAGCGGCCGGTTTTGACATTAAAAAAGCTTAACGACAAAGACGGAATACTTTTCACCCCCGGATGACGAACCCGCACGGTCTGGGTAAAGGTCTTTAGCGGCCCCTGCCCTTCGCCAGCCGCCATCTCAACGGGTACCTTAAAATCACGCGCCGGCAGTTGAGTGTGCAGGGAGGGCAAATGAACATAATCGGCGTAGGGACCGGCCACCTGGATGGTCAGGGTAATGGGGTCACCCACCCGTACCTTACGGGGCACGGCCAGAACCAGGAGAGAGTAGTTGCCCACCAGGCCGTTGAAACCAGCAGGACGCCCCACTGTGGGCAGGGGCTTTACAATCAATTCCAGGGGATTAGAGGGTACCACCACGCTTTGATACAAGGACTGACCAAAAAAATTATCATTAAAAAATGGCGAAAATGACCGGCTGCGGCTCTGAGGGGCCAGGGTCTTGGCCGCTACCGTAGCCTGGGCCAGCTTGATAGTTCCCGCCTGCTTGGGAACCAGAACCAGGCTGAAGGTCAAGGTGGTAAAATCATGGCCCTGCAGACTGCCCGTCCCTTTCCGAGCCGCCACCTCCAAGCCGCCGTCAAGGGTCAAGTTGATGATATCAGCCTTATTTACCGGGCCTGAAGCGGCGGAATCGACCCGAACCTGCAACTTGTCATTACGCAAAAAAGGCAGATTAAAATTAAAGCCCTTAACATCCCGGCCAATATACCAGCTGATGGTGAGCCGCACCGGCTCACCAACATAGCAGGTATTCTTCTCTAAACGCAGGCGCAATTTAAAATCCCGCAACTCGTGAGGCGGCATTACCAGAATATCAATGGGGGTGGTGAAATAATCCCGCCCGGCAATATGGAGTTTAAGCACGGGAATTATCAGTTGACCAGCCTTGCGGGGCGTCAGCCGATAATTAAAGACATACCCCTCATGGCTCACCTTGGATAGCTGACCGTTTATAAAGGATATGGAGGAGCTGCTGTTCTGCTGACCCCCCAGGGCTTCCACCTTAAAATAAGTGAGAGCGGAGAGATCTGGGGCACCAGGAGAGTCGTTACCATCCACCTGAATCTGCAGCATGATCCCCTCACCCACCGAGACCTGCTGCTGATCCACCACGGCATTAACGCTGATATCAGCTGCCAATGCCGCTCCAACCCACAGGGCAAGAAGGGCCGTCAGCAGCACAAGTGGCAATTGCCCCCGGCTGACAACGTTTAAATATCTACCAGTCTTTATCAACCGCTTCATATTCACTTCTTTTTCTCACCTGACGGTGTAAATCATTCAGCCTCTCCTGCCGTAAAATATCCTTGGCAGTCTGGTTATCATTGGCCAGAGCGCCGGTAACGGGAGGCTTATTTTGTTGATTTTGTTGATTTTGTTGAGCCTGTTTGTTTTGATTAAGCTTATTGGCCGTTGAACCGCCCTGCTCTCCGGTTTTGGCGACCTTTTCAACGGCACTTTTACGATTATGACTGCCGGCCTTATTACTATCCTGCTTAACATTTTTTTTATTAACGCTGCCCCTTTTATTTTCTGCTTTTTCCTTTTGCGGTTCAGGCGGCTTGCTGGCTAATAAATCGGCCATGGCCTGCCGTAACTGATCCGCCGCCTTCTGCTGATCAGCGGCCGCTTGCCCCGGCTGCCTGTTCTTCAAATTCTGCAAGGCCTTTTTCTGACTCTCCATGGCCTGCCGCAGGTCTTTGGCGGCCCTGGCTCCCTGACTGTCCTGGTGTGCGGCCTGCTGCCGGGCTAATTTATCCGCTAACTGCCGGGTCTCGTTATTTAATTTTTTCTGCTTCTCCCCACCAGCACCGGCCGCCTTACCCTTCCCGCCTTTGGCCGGTTCAGCGGTTTGCTGCCGGTTCCCGGCGGCCATGGCGGCCTGTTTTTTACTCATCTTAGCCAGTTTACGGGCCATCTTTTTCCGAGCCTGCCGGGCCGCCCTAACCGCCGCCCTCTGACGAGCCAGAAACTTCTTTATCGCCTGAATTTTATCCTTAGTAACCTCAATATTCCGGGCCGCCTTATTAAGCCCAGGCTCAAGAACCATGGCCTGCCTGTAATAATTCAGACTCCCGTCCATCCCCCGTAAAGCCGTTTCTGGATTCTTCCTGGCCAGTTTCTCCGCCTGGCGCAAGGCGGCATTGCCCTGATTAAACCTTCCAGCAGCCTGCAATTTGCGTTTATGACTCCGGGATATCGCCTCCTCATAGGCGACCCTGGCTCCCTTAAAATCACCCAGCTTATAGAGAGTGTCGCCCAAATCAAAGTAAACATATGGTGAGTCCGGGGCCTTTTTCAGAGCCTGCCGATATTTTTTCAGGGCCGCTTTAAATTTCCCCTGTTGATAGACCGCGTTAGCCTCTTTTGTCAGCGATGCAGCAGATTGAGCCCGCACAACCGTAACCGGCACGAGTAGCAGAAAGAGGCCGGCAACTCCGGCTTTAAGAGCCCCAGATCGGATACCTTTTTGCGACGGCCGTCTGCGGCCGACAATAAGCATCTCTAACAGCAGGCAGAACAAGGCCGCTCCCAAAAATATCTGGAATTTTTCTTCATACTGTCGATGAGTGCGGCTGGTCAGCTCCTTTTTGGCGGAGCGGGCCATTATCTGGCGGTAAACCTGCCCCAGATTAATGGTGCCGGTAGCCACGGGAAGATAAAGACCGCCGGGCGTCGCCATGGCCATACGCCGTAAAACACCGGCATCAAGCTTACTCCAGACCTCACGGCCCTTGTATTTTAAAAAGCTCTTATGGCCCTGAGCGTCAAGAACGGGAATGCGGCTGCCCTCCTTATCATTACCAAGACCCACAATAATCAGTCTTATCCCCCGTTCTCCAACCTTCTTGGCCGCCTCCACCGGGAAGCTGCCATGATCCCCGCCATCGGTGAGCAAGATTATATCTTTATACTGCTTGGCCTGATCGTCAAAGACCTGATTCAGCACGGTACGTAGAGCGTCACCAAGTTTAGTACCGCCACGGGAAACGGCATCCGGGCCGATATTATCCAGGGCCAGCCGGAAAAAGCCATAATCCAGAGTCAGGGGGCATTTAATCACTGCGTTCCCGGCAAAGGTGACCAGGGCAACCCGGTCGCCGTGCAGAGAGGCAATGGTGTCTTTGATGGCCATCTTGGCCTGGGTCAGACGATTGGGCCGCAGATCTTCAGCCAACATACTGCGGGAAACATCAAGCATAAAAACCACATCCCGGCCGCTGCGTTTTATGACCACGTCCTTGCGGTTCCAGACCGGGCGGGCCAGGGCAATAATCAAAAACACCAAACCAATGAGAATCAGCACTGGCCGCCACCAGGGCCGCCAGCCGGCCGGCGCTTCATCTCCGCCGCTCAACGCCAGGGCCTGTACTGCCTGCCGCCGCCTGCGGGCCGCATAGATGAACAGGGCCGCCGACAGCGGAAGAAGCCAGAGAAGATAAAGCATGTTTATATGGTAGAGATGTATAGCCATCTTATGGAACTCTCCGAAATACAGTACACCTTAAAACTATTTCCGCGAGAAGCAGCAGCAGAGCGCCCAAGGCAAAGTAAAAGAAATGTTCCTTATAATTTAAGAAACGAATACTTTCCACCTTACTTTTTTCCAATTTATCAATCTGCTTATAGACATCCTGCAGGGCCCTGCCATCCCCCGCCATCTTGAATATCCCCCCGGTCTGAGCGGCAATAGCGGCTAACAGCTTCCTGTCTACCCCGCCGCCGGTTCTAATCATCTCGGTACCGAAGATAGTCTGAACCTTAATCACATCGTCACCGCCAACCCCAATGGCGTATATTTTAATACCCCATTTTTTAGCGAGAGCGGCAGCGGCCTCCGGCGTATAACGACCGGCGTTATTGGCACCATCGGTCATCAGGATAATGATCTTGCTCTTAATCTTATATTCCCTAACCGCAGTGCCGGTCTCGCGGGCCATGGTCTTCTCCGCCATGTGCAGACGAGCGGCGGCCAGGGCGATGGCATCGCCAATGGCGGTACGATTTTCCGGGCTCCTGGGAGGCACCACCTTGATGCTGTCTAAAAAGTCACGCAAGGGCCCCCGGGCCAGGGTCAGGGGGCAGATGGTATCGGCGTAGCGGGCAAAGGTAATCATGCCGATGAGGTCATTGGGACGGCCAGGCAAGGAGCCGCCGCCGTTGACAAATTCAGAAAACACCTTTTTTACCACCGACAGTCGGGTCATTTTGCGGCCGTCAAAATCCATTTCCCGCCCCATGCTGCCCGAACGATCCAGCACTATTTCCATGGCAACCCCCTTCTTAACCTCACGGATATTCTCCATGCCGCTCTGGGGCCGGGCCAGGGCAATAATCAACAGGGCCAGAGCCAGAAGCCGCAGAAAAAGGGGCAGACGATACAGCCGGCAACGCCAGCCTGAACGGGACGGCACCAGACTCAAGCAGGAAAAGGTCAGGGCTACCCCCCGGCTCCGAAGCCGTAAATAGAGAATAAGCGGCAGAAGCAGAAGCAGCAACAGAGCCAGGGGATCAGCGAATCTCATGATCTATACTCCAAAGCCGACAGGAGTTTCTCTGCATCGTCCCCATTCTCGGGGCCATCGGTCTCATTAATAAAACGCCGGCAGATGGTAACCGCCATCTCGATATCATCTACCTCCGGCTGATGACGGGCAAATTTAACCAAATCACAATGGATCAAAAAATCACGCAGCAAATGCCGATGTTCCTGCCTCAGCCCTTTACGACTATCTATAATGCTTGCCCCCCGCGGCCGGCGCCCCAATTCGGCTAAGAATTCCTCGGTGGTCAACTCCGGCGCTCTGATGCCAAAATTACGCTCTAAGTATTGGCGGATAATGGCAGAGAGAGCGGCATAAAACTCCTTTACCTGCCCATGCTCCGGTAATTGCCGCTCCAGGAGGTGCTGTAACTCGCGCCGGGCCAGCTCGGCAGGCGGCAGAGGCGGCGGCAGGGGAAGAGCGGCGGGCTTGCGCCGCCGCCATAACCAGATTGTCAGAGCCAACAGCAGGGCCGCTCCGGCCCCGGCCGCCGCCCAGAGCCGCCAATTAAGGGGCTGAGGCACAGGCGGTTCAATATCAGTTAGACCGCCCTTTTTATCCGGGCCAAACAGAGACTCAACGCTTAAAGTAATCTCAGCGCTCACTAACTCCAGAACCTTGGCCTTGTCCTTACTTGTATCCCAGGCCGAGACCTTGAGGGGCGGTAGCTTAAATTCACCGGCCCCCGGCGGCTCCAGGATATAGGTCTGGGTCTGGGAAATCCGCTTTTCACCCACCAGCCGCGGACGCTCCAACTGGCCGCCAGCCTTACTGAAGCCACCCATCTTCGCGTTCGGGCCCGGCAGCTTAAAGGCATAGTTCTGCGGCCCCTCCACCCGCAGGGTGAGATGAAAAAACTGGGCCGCGTTAATCCGCCGGCGATCAACCTCCAGGGTCAACTCCACCGGCCCCTTTTGACAATGCTTAATCACTTCCGGCCCGGCCTTGAGCGCTGGAGCAGACTGACCTGGCTGGCTCTGACAGCCGACACCAAGCAGCAACATGGATAAAAACATTATTTTAACAAACGGCTTCCAGTATTTCATCGACTTGTTTTTGAATATCAATCTGCTGACTTACCTTCTTGATTCCCGGCTCTTAAAAAAACGCACCAGATCATCAACATATTGCACCCCACCTTTAACCTGACCGGCCGGCCGCAACACCAGGGGAATATGATCCACCGCCCTGGAGCTGAAAAGACGATCAAGGGCCTGGCGCCGGGCCGCAGTCTGCCGGGCATATTGCTTTCTGAACTGGGAATCAGAGGTATCCACTAACATCCGGGCTCCGGTCTCGGCATCAGTCAGGGTGATTAATCCAAGCGGCGGCAGCTCTAATTCCCGCTGGTCGTTTACCGAAACCGCGATCATATCATGACGCCGGGCCAGCAATCCCAGGGGCCGCGAAAAATCAGGGGCCAGAAAATCAGAGATCAGGAAAATAACCCCCTGGCGCCGCATCACCCGGCCAGTATACTCCAGAGCCTGAGCGATATCAGTACCCCGGCCCCGTGGCTTATAATAGAGAACCTCACGGATAATCCGCAGGACATGAGAGGTGCCCTTTTTAGGCGGTATAAAGAGTTCAATCCCCTCGGAGAAGAGCAGAAGCCCCACCTTGTCGTTATTTTTGATGGCCGAAAAGGCGAGCAGTGAACAGATTTCCGCCGCCACCTCGCTCTTCGTCCGCCCGGTGCTGCCAATGCCGCCGGAAGCGGAGATATCCACCACAAAGAGAACGGATAACTCTCGTTCCTCTGTGTAGCGTTTAACAAAGGGGCGGCCGGTGCGGGCCGTAACATTCCAGTCAATAGTGCGAATTTCATCACCAGGCTGATATTCCCGCACCTCATCAAATTCCATTCCCCGGCCCTTAAAAACAGAGCTGTACTCCCCGGCCAGAACATTGTTAACCACCCGGCTGGTAACAATCTGGATATACCTGATTTTATGGGCCAGCTCCTTGGGAATCATGGCACGGCAACGGTATCAAATATGCGGCCGATAATATCCTCCGGGGTAATCTCCTCGGCCTCGGCCTCATAGGTAATAGCCAGCCGGTGACGCAGGACATCAAGACCCACGGTTTTGATGTCCTGAGGCGTTACATAACCACGTCCGGCCAGAAGCGCCGTGGCCTTGGCCGCCTGGGCCAGAAAGATAGTCGCCAGCGGTGAGGCCCCGTACTGGAGCATATTATCCAGTTCAAGACCATAATCAGCCGGCCGGCGGCTGGCGCAGATCAGATCAACGATATAATCCTCAACTTTTTCATCGAGATAAATGGAAGCGGTAAGCTCCCGCAGGCGGGCGATATCGTCCAGCCCCAGGAGCGGGTTCACCACCGCCGGCTCCTCACCACCGGCCATAAGACGCAATATCTGTTTTTCCTGCACCTTATCCGGATAATCAATCTTCAACTTCAACATGAAACGATCCATCTGGGCCTCGGGCAGGGGATAAGTACCCTCCTGCTCAATGGGGTTCTGAGTAGCCAGCACCATAAAGGGAGTGGGCAGCGGGTAACTATGATCACCAATGGTCACCTGCCCCTCCTCCATGGCCTCGAGAAGGGCGCTCTGCACTTTGGCGGGAGCCCGGTTAATCTCATCGGCCAGGACAATATTGGCGAAAATAGGCCCCTTGCGGGTGGTGAATTCACCGCTCTTGGGGTTATAAATCAGAGTACCAATGAGATCACCCGGCAGGAGATCCGGGGTAAACTGCAGACGCTGAAAACTAACCTGCATGACCTGGGCCATGGTCTGTACCGCCTTGGTCTTGGCCAGCCCCGGCACCCCCTCTAACAGGACATGACTATTACATAACAGGGCGGTGAGCAGCCTTTCTATCATAGCGTTCTGGCCGACAATCACCTTGGCGATCTCACGGCGTACCAGATCCAGCAGGGCGCTTTCCCTGCCCACCTGTTCATTAAGCTCCTGAACATCAATTGTCATTGCAATCCCCCAAAAAGAAAATATCAATCGGCTGACGCCGCCCGCGGGCCGCGCACTATAAATTACGCCAATAAAATAGGCCAGCTTTGTCAATTGTCAAGGGTAATTAAGGTGGGCGGGATAGAGCCAGACAGGCAGGATTTAGGGGGTAGTACAGAGATGCTTTTATTATGTTCCAGAGGACTTCGGTATTTCCAGTACGAAATTTGAGAGGTAAGCGCTCCATAAACACCCTGTGGTGAATAGCCTGATACTGCAAATAGATGTCTGATCACAAGCCTTTTGTTGACCCAAGGGATAGAATAAAAAAACATTAGTTGTAATTATTGTGAAAAAATCCAAGAGTTAATTGCTCCCACCCGTTTTTGAAATTCATAATACTGCGAATTTTTTAATGATTCTCCGTATTATGAATTTCAAAAACGAGCTATGTGCTAAAAATATCACGGGGAGGATGGGAAATCTCCGTTTTCCACTTGACTTTACTTGTCATAGATGTCCCCTATTTCTTTATATTGACAAAATGATCTATGAGAATTACTTTTATGGCTATAATGTAATTCAATATAGTTCAAGGAGGAGCAACATGAGAAGCACAATTACTGGTAGAGGGCAAACCGTTATACCCGCTGCAATTAGGCGTCAATTTAACTTGACTCCTGCTGACCGTTTGGAATGGTTAGTAGAAAATAATAATTTACGAGTTGTACCTGTGAAAAAGAATCCAATTGATGCTTTTCGGGGCAATGGAACAGGTGGTGCAGTTGAAAGACTTTTAGCTGATCGCAGAAAAGATCGTCAATCGGAATGAAAAATTATTTACTGGACACATCCGCATTGTTGACACTACGAGACGATGTAGATGGTGCTGATATAGTTGCTGAGTTGCTGTATAAGGCTCAAGAGGGAGAATGTAAGTGTTTTGCTTGCTTTTTTTCGCTGATGGAAGTCTTGTATAGAGTGTGGAAAGATGAAAACGAGCTTGCAGGCAGATTAGCTTACGAGGAGTGTCAATCTTTACCAATTGAATGGATTCATGAGACAAAAAAATTACTTGAGGCATCCGCAAAAATAAAAGCAACAAATAAACTTTCTGTCGTTGATGCTTGGATTGCTGCCAGTGCTTTGCAGGAAAGTGCCATCTTGGTTCACAAGGATCCTGATTTTATACCTGTTGAATGTCTCCAGCTTGAACTTCCCTATAAATAAAAATACTAAGACCGAAAAGTACCTTGCCTGGGCCATAGGCGAAGCTCACCAATGTTATACCCGAGGAGTCAATTTTAGAGAAAATTGGCGTGGTCACTTGTGGTAGGATTGTTTTGCATCTTTTCCAATAAAAAAGAATAGTTATATATACTGTCCCCGGAATTCGGTGAACGTGATTGATATTCAGTAATTAAGGGAAAATGAAACAAGCAAAATGAAAAAACTACCCATTGGTATCCAGACATTCTCCAAATTGCGGGATCTTGATGATAATTTCGTCTATGTGGATAAGACAGAAGTTATCCTGCGCCTGATCACCTCTGGAGAATATTTTTTTCTAAGCCGTCCCCGGCGATTTGGCAAGAGTGTAATGCTCAGCACCCTGTATGAGCTTTTCTCCGGCAACCGGGAGTTGTTCCAGGGGTTGTATATTGAGGATAAGTGGGATTGGGATAAAAAACATCCGGTTATCCGTATCAGTTTTGGCAGCGGTAATTTCAGTACAGAGAAAAAGTTTGATCGGACTATTTTGGGCAACCTCAAACGCAATCAAAAGCGTCTTGGCATTTCCTGTGATGATCCACTAGATAGCCCTGATTCATGCTTTGAGGAATTGATTACCTTAGCCTGTGAGCAATACAATCAAAAAACCGTTATCCTTATCGACGAGTACGATAAACCCATCCTCGATCATATCACCGATAAAGAGACAGCCCGGGCCAATCGCGACAAGTTGAAGGGGTTTTACTCGATCATGAAGGATATGGACGAGTATATTAAATTTGTCATGATCACTGGTGTCTCAAAATTTGCCAAGATGAATCTGTTCAGCGGCCTGAATAATCTGCAGGATATCACCATCAATGCACGTTATTCCACCCTCTGTGGTTACACCCAAACAGAACTTGAACATAATTTTGCCGATCGCCTGGTCGATGTCGATTTAGCCAAATTGCAGCAATGGTATAACGGCTATAATTATTTTGGCGATCCGGTCTATAACCCTTTCGATATCCTGCTGTTTTT
>JAJSAA010000247.1 GCA_024274995.1 Deltaproteobacteria bacterium | reverse complement strand
GGGGTAGCCACCGGCCGCTGCCGGGAGATGATGTGCGATATCCTGCAGGAATATGGCGTTCCCCTGCCGGACATCATGATTACCTCGGTGGGTACAGAGATATATTACGGCACTCTCATGGAAGAAGACCGCGGCTGGCAGCGGCATTTAAGTTATCGCTGGCGGCCGGAATCGGTTGTAGAGGTTATGGCTGGTCTGGATTTTGTGGAGCTGCAGGAGGAGGATGCCAGGCGCCGTTATAAATTGAGTTACTATATGGAGGATGATCCGGAGATGCTGGCAGAGGTTCATCGTCGTCTGCACGAGGCCCGGCTGCGCTCCCATGTGGTTTATTCCCACGGCCAGTTTCTGGATATTCTGCCTTTACGGGCCTCCAAGGGCAAGGCGGTACGCTATTTGAGTAATAAATGGGGTATTCCTTTGACTAATATTATGGTCTGCGGTGATTCCGGCAACGATCTGGAGATGCTGCGTGGTGAGACCTGCGGCGTGGTTGTGGGGAATTACAGCAAGGAATTGGAGCCTCTTAAAGGGTTGCGTAAGCTCTATTTCAGCAAACAGGAATATGCCGCCGGTATTATTGACGGCATAGCTCACTATGGCTTCATCAAATGAGATAATTACGTGATGTGATTTTTAATTTCAGGGGTTAGATATGAGTAAAAATCTGCAAAATTTTGTTGATGAGGAAGAATTACCGGTGCTGCGGGATTTTTTATTTTCCCTGCCCGATAACCTGCCGGGGCCGATTATTCTGCGTAATGATATTCTGCACGGTTTCAAGCTGTATCTTCAGGGACTGGAGCAGGATGGAGATATGCAGGGGGCTTGGCTGTTTCTTGGCCGGATTCAGGAATTGATGCGGATGGATAACCGTTTAGTCTTTATCTTTCGCCGCCAGCGGGCTCGAAGCCGGATCTATGAGATGCAGCGGCGGGATAATAAATTAAAGCAGCTGACGGTGAGGGACTTTTTGACCATCAAAGAGAAACTGCTCTACCCGGATCTGCCGCCTAATGAACGAACCAGCATGGAGATCAACCTGGCCCCCTTCTACGATTACGGCCCCCATCTTAAAGATCCCGATTCCATTGGTCAGGGCATAAAACATCTTAATCGTTATATGTCCACCAATCTGGTACATGAACCGGATAAAATGAACAGTGCCCTCTATGAGTTTTTGAAGCTCCATCATCTTCACGGCCGCCAGTTGCTCTTGGATGGCAGTCTGGTTCGTAACAGCCGGGAGTTAGAGACGGTTCTGGAGGACGCTGTTGATATAATTGAACGCCGCCGGGAGAATGAAGGGCCAGGTTTTTTACGCCGGAAACTGGCGGCCCTGGGTCTGCTGGACGGCTGGGGAAACAGCGCCTTTCGTATCCTGGAGACCATTAATCTTCTCCGTGAGGTATTGCAGCAGCCCGATGAAAACAGCCTGGAGGAATTTTTGGCCCGGGTGCCCATGGTTTCCAAGGTGGCCCTGATTTCACCGCATGGCTGGTTTGGTCAGAAAAACGTCCTTGGCCGGCCGGATACCGGTGGACAGGTGGTCTATGTCCTTGATCAGGCCTGCGCTTTAGAACAGTATATCCGCAAAGATTTAAAGCTTTCCGGACTGGAAATTAAGCCGCGGATTGTCATTGTTACCCGTTTAATTCCTGAAAATGACGGTACTACCTCCGATCAGTGCCTGGAAAAGGTTGACGGCACCGATAATGTTTGGATATTAAGGGTACCGTTTCGTGATCATAATGGTGAAATTGTCCCTTACTGGATTTCAAGATTCAAGGTCTGGCCCTATCTGGAAGGGTTTTCCCGGGAGGCGGAACAGGAAATTATGCTTGAGCTTGGCGGCCGTCCTGATCTTATAGTCGGCAATTATTCCGATGGCAATCTGGTGGCGACTAAACTCTCCAAACGTCTTGGGGTTATTCAATGCAATATCGCTCATGCCCTGGAGAAATCCAAGTATCTCTTTAGTGATCTTTACTGGCACGATTTTGAGGAGCAGTATAATTTCTCAATTCAGTTTATGGCCGACCTTATTGCCATGAATCTTACCAATTTTATCATTACCTCAACCAGCCAGGAGATCAGCGGTACTGAAAGCTCTATAGGCCAATATGAATCCTATCAGTTTTTTATCATGCCCGGTCTGATGAAGGTGGTGAGCGGTATTCAACTGTTCCATCCTCGTTTTAATGTTATCCCGCCAGGGGTAAATAATAAGATATTTTATCCCTATACCTTGAAAAAAAGGGGGGCGGGGATCCGGGAGGAGATGAACCGTATCCTCTTTGAGGTGCAGGATGAATCGTGTCTGGGGTATCTGGAACGGCCTGAATTACCCCCGATTTTCTCCATAGCCCGTCTTGACCGGATTAAGAATCTCACCGGACTCGTGGAGGCTTATGGCCGTAATCCGGAGCTCATGGCAACGGCCAATATGGTGATTATTGCCAGCGTCATTAATCCTGATAACTCCAATGATCAGGAGGAAAAGGCCGAAATCAACCGTATGCATGAGCTTATTAATGAACTGGGGCTGGCTGGTCATATCCGCTGGATCGGCCGTCGGTTGTCAAAGGAAGAAACAGGAGAGTCTTATCGGGTGGTTGCCGACCATAGGGGTATATTTGTCCAGCCCGCTCTGTTTGAGGCCTTTGGGCTCACTATTCTGGAGGCCATGCATTCAGGCCTGCCGGTTTTTGCCACTAAGTTCGGCGGCCCTTTGGAAATAATTAAGGATGGAATAAGCGGATTTCTGATTAACCCCACTGAACATGAGCAGATGAGCAATCGTCTCTTAAAATTTTTTAAAGATAATGAACGTAAGAAAGGTTATTGGCAGAAAATATCCAAGGCCGGCCTGCAACGGGCTCGTTCCCGTTTTACCTGGGATCGTCATTGCCAGATGTTAACCCGGCTCACCAAGGTTTATGGCTTCTGGCGTTATTCCATCTCCAATCAGGCCAAATCCAGGCTGAGCGAGTATTGTCATCTGCTCTATGAATTGTATTTCAAGGAGCGGGCCGGGCGGCTTGTTGAGCGGCACGATGATTAAGAGGAGGTAAGTTATGGTGAGCAGGATTATCAGCATCGGTGAAACGGTATGGGACATCTTCCCGGATCGGGAGGTGTTGGGCGGCGCGCCCTTGAACGCCGCTTGTCATCTGCAGAACCTGGGCCGGGATGTAAGTCTGATCAGCCGGGTGGGTGATGATCGTCTCGGCAAAGCGGCCCGGCACCAGATAGCCGCCCTGGGGGTGTCTGCGGCCGGTATTCAGGTAGATGAGCATTTACCTACTGGTCAGGTCGATGTCCGCCTTGATGAACATAATGAACCCCATTTCGAGATTCGGGAACCGGCGGCCTGGGACAATATAATCTACGCCGAGACCGAGCCTCTGACGGCGGGGCCGCCCTTTTGTCTCCTCTTTGGCACTCTCGGGCAGAGGGGGGCGGTGAGCCGGGCGACCATTGATTCTCTGCGGCACCGGGCCGAGCTCTGTTTCTATGATGTCAATTTACGGCCGCCCTTCACGATTAGAAAACTGGTGGAAGAATCCATGGCCGCCTCTTATATGGTCAAGATGAATGAGGAGGAATTTCTAAAGATTACCGCCTGGTATGGCTTTAACGGCCGAAGGCGCGAGGAGGCGGGACAGCAGTTGTCGCAACGCTTTAAGATCGGGGTTCTGGTGGTTACCCTTGGGGCGGGCGGCGGCTGGCTGCTGAGCGGCAACGAGTTTGTGGAACACCCTGGCTTTACCGTCAAGGTGGTGGATACGGTGGGGGCTGGAGATGCTTTTTTTGCCGCCTTTATTAACGGTTTCATGGCGGAACAGCCCTGGGCGGAATGTTTAAGCGCGGCCAATCTCCTGGGTAGTGAAGTGGCGGCCAGACCGGGGGCCACGGCTCTTTAAAATCGGCATTGTTCTTTATATGGCGGAGATGACGAACCTGTAATATTAATATTACCTGGGGACGATTATGAAAAAAGAAATCAATAAAAAATTGATTGAGGAACGTTCCCGCCATGAGGCCGAGTGGGGGGCGGCTATGGATTCATCCGCTGATGCCGTATATATACTTGATACTGACCGCATGCTTATTCGGGCCAATAAGGCTTTTTATAAGATGACCGTGAGTACGCCGGATAAAGCAATAGGGCGGCATATAACAGACATAGTTCATCCACAAGGGGAATTAGAGCCTTGCCCCGTCTGCCAGGCGCAGGAGGCAAAAAAGGATGCGGTAATTATTATGGAGGCTGATGACTCTGATAATCCTGCTGGTGTGCCATTGGAAATTATTGTTAAAGTGGCGCGGGATGAAAACGGTAAAGTCTTGAGTATCTTCATGAGCCTGCATGATCTGACCACAGGGCGCAAATTGATTGAAGAAAAGAGAATACTTGAAGATCAGCTCCGGCAGGCTCAAAAAATGGAATCTATCGGCCGTTTGGCGGGAGGCATAGCCCATGATTTTAACAATATACTGACTACGATTATTGGATATAGTGAGCTGGTGCTTATGGGAATGGCCGATAACGACCCATTTCGGGGGGAGATTGAAATCATTCGCAGCGCCGGTGAGAAGGCCGCTGGCCTCACCCGCCAGTTACTGGCTTTCAGCAGGAAGCAGGTAATGGACAAAAAGCCGGTTTCTATAAATAAAATTATTCAGGAAATCAGCAAGCTGCTTGGTAAAATGATTGGCGAGGATATCATAATAACGACAGTAATGGATGCGACGTGCGATGTTGTGGACGCCGATCAGGGACAGATTGAGCAGGTTATGATGAATCTAATTGTAAATGCCCGGGATGCCATGCCCTGCGGCGGCCGTTTAATCATTGAAACGCAAAACGTCACTTTTGATCAGGAATACGCCAGGGCGCATCCAGAGGCTGAGGCTGGGGAGTATGTTATGATGTCCGTGACTGATTTTGGCGAAGGCATAAGCCGTGATGCTATTGAACATATATTTGATCCATTTTTTACCACCAAAGAACAGGGTAAAGGGACAGGGCTTGGCCTTTCTACCGTATATGGGATAATAAAACAGCACAATGGGCATATTTTTGCCTATAGTGAGATTGGCAAGGGAACCACATTCAAAATATATTTCCCGGCCAGCAGTCAGTTAATCGTGGAACCGGTGGCCGAAAAAGGCGAGAGTCTGTCTATTGGTACGGAGACCATTCTTATAGTCGACGATGAGCCCTTAATCCGCCGTTTGATCATCGATACCCTTGAGCCCTTTGGTTACACATGTCTTGAAGCTTCATGTGGTGCCGATGCCTTGCGTCTTATCCAGACAACACCTGAAAAAATTGATCTTCTCCTGACCGATGTAATTATGCCGGGGATGAACGGTAAGGAGCTTGCTGATAAGGTCAGCAGAGATAACCAGGCCATAAAAACAATTTTTATATCCGGTTATACCGAAAACACTATTGCTCGTCACGGCATTCTTGATCCTGATATTAACTATATTCAGAAACCGTTGACTCCGACTATTTTAATCAAGAAGCTACGTCAGGTTCTTGACAGTTACAAATAATTTTTATTGCCGTCTGATTGAAAAGTTTTTGGTACGGGTTAAGAAAATTGATATTGGATTACCTTAGGCGTGAAGCAAAAGGTGAAGAGCAGTCTAATCAGAAATGAGCCTTGCCATGCTGAGTGTTGTGTATTGGGGAACCTATGATAAAGGTAAACCGCGAAATAGAATTTTGTTGGCTGGACTGCGCTCGGCGAATGTTGAGGTGATTGAATGCCATAGTGCCCTGTGGGATGGGATTAAGGATAAAAGTCAAATTTCAGGCTGGTTGTCAAAGGCCATTTTGCTGTTCAGGTGGCTATGGTGCTACCCCTTTCTGATTGCTGAATATTGGCGCTTACCAGCACATGATTGTTTGGTCGTAGGATACATGGGGCATCTCGACCTTTTTTTTATATGGCCATTTGCCAAACTGAAAGGTGTTCCAATTTGTTGGGATGCCTTTTTGTCTTTATACAATACCGTGGTGGAAGATCGGCAGATAGTCGGGCGTTATAATCCATTGGCCTGGCTCCTGTTTATCCTGGAGTGGCTGGCCTGCCGCCTGGCCGATACTATTATTTTGGACACCAAGGCTCATGGCTGTTATTTCGTTGAGACATTTAAACTACCTCGTGAAAAGGTGAAATGTGTCTTGGTGGGAGCCGAAACCGATGTTTTTACTCCCGCCGGTAACGCTGCTTCCAGAAACAAACAACAGTCGGATACCTGTAGGGTGCTATTTTACGGACAGTTTAGCCCTTTACATGGTGTGAAAACAGTAATTCAGGCCGCCAAACTGCTGGAGGATGAGGATGTAGAGTGGATTCTTATTGGTCATGGACAAGAGGCTGAGGCTATTAAACAGGAGTTGGCGGGCTGGCAAAAGAGCCGGATTACTTGGCTTGAGTGGGTACATTATGAAGAGCTAAGGGATTGGTTGACTACAGCTGATGTTTGCATTGGGGTATTAGGCGATACCGCAAAGGCAAGGCTGATTATTCCTAATAAGGTATTTCAGGCCATTGCCGCTGGTTGTCCGATAATTACTATGGAGTCACCTGCCATTCGAGAGCTGGTAGGTGAGGGGCATCCTGGAATAGTTCTGGTTCCACCTGCAGCACCAGAGGATTTAGCGCGAGCTATTCAGCGTAGTTGTAAAACTGCAAGTATGGTAAATCGACAGAGCTTGTATCGTGATTTACGTCCACGTATTACCCCTGAAGCTCTTGGGCGGGAATTTTTTGAAATTTTACAGTCAAGTTGTGGGGTCAAGGCGTAAAGTTTATGAAAATTGCCACCGAAATTGGCTGGAGCCACAAACTTGGCGGAGCCAGAAGAGTGGCATTCCGGATACTACAGGAACTTCTAACTCTCCATCCAGAAAATGAGTATTTGCTTTATAGTAACAGCCCGCATCCGCAACTGCCTGCCATAGTTCGTCAGGCGCAGATGCCGGCTCCTTTCATAATCCCGCCAATGATATGGGATCAGTTTCTTTTCCCGCATCTTTGCGTACCAATAGCGAATCATCGGCAGCGCCCTGATTTAATTCACCACACCAATAATATCGTCTCTTTGTTTGGGCGTACCCCAGTTGTGGTAACTATCCATGATATGACACCCTTTCTTATCCCTGAGTCATTTCGGGGGGCGCATGGGGCTTATCAGCGTTTATATTTCGACTATGCTTCTAAAAAAGCGGCAAAGATTATTACTGTCTCTGAAAATTCCAAAAAAGATATTTGCTCGATTCTAAAAGTTAGAGAGGATAAAGTCGCAGTAGTGCCGCTGGCGGTAGATTTTTCATGTCCAGTCGCTCAGAGGGCGCGGGAGATGGCTGGTTTTCGGCAACGTTTTGATCTTAAAGAAAATTTTATACTCTATGTGGGGGCTATTCATCCCCGCAAAAATGTTGGTCGAGTCGTGCGGGCTTTCAGGCAGTTACAAAAGGAGCGTGGTATACCGCATAAATTAGTTCTGGCTGGGCCTAACAGCTGGATGGCAGATTTGCCGGAGTTAAAGGGTGATGGAGTTATGAACGATATCATTTGTTCCGGCCCGGTTTCAGATTTAGAACTTACTGCCCTTTATTCTTCTTGTGACCTTTTTGTCTGGCCATCCCTGTATGAGGGCTTTGGCTTGCCTGTGCTTGAGGCGATGTCTTGTGGTGCCCCGGTGGTGACATCAAACACATCATCATTGCCCGAGGTGGTTGGTGATGCCGCTGTAATGATTGATCCTTACAGTGTTGAAGCTATTTGTGAGGGGATGCGGCAGGTGATTGTTAGCTCAGAATTTGCAGATGACTTACGTCGTAAGGGACGAGCGAGAGCCAGGAATTTTTCCTGGCAGAAGAGTGCTGAGTTGACATATAAGGTGTATCAATCTGTTTTGGGATCTGAGAATGTCTAAGGTCGGAGTTGTAATAGTTAATTACGCCTGTCATGAGTTGACTTGTCGGTGCATTGCCAGTCTCAAAGAGTATATCACCTGCGCTGAACTCTGTTTTATTGTGGTTGATAACAGTGGGGTGAACGAGAAAGAATATATTGTTTGTAATCATCCTGACGTGGTTTTTCTGCGATCCGGTGAAAATTCTGGCTTTGCCGCAGGCTGTAATGCCGGTATCCGTTATAGCCTGGAACATAATTATAATTTTATTCAGCTTATAAATCCTGATACAAGAGCCGAGCATGATTTCTTAGCGCCTCTGCTTAAAGTGATGACTGATCCTCGTATCGCCTTGGCCGGGCCCAAGATCCTCTATGATAATAAAAATAGAGAGGTATGGTACGGCGGGGCAAAAATGAACTGGTGGCTGGGGGGGCCGGTACAGATTTTTGATGGACGTAACGATGGGCGGGGCAGGGTGCAGAAAATGCCCTGTTTGTCTGGCTGTGCGATTTTGCTTAGGGCTGAGGCGGTACGTGAAGTGGGGATGATGGATGAGGGATATTTTTTATACTACGAAGATATCGATTATTGCCAACGTTTTTTAGGCGCAGGTATGTCTGTTGTCTATGTGCCGGAATCGCAGGTTCTGCACGCAGTATCTTCTTCCGTTGGTTTTCAAACTGCATCTTATGTCTATTTTTTTTCCAGAAATAGAATACGCTTCATGGGACGTTGGGCGACCTGGTATCATTATTTTGTCTACATGCTTTTTAATTTGTGTGTAAAAGTACCGGGGGCTATTGTGGTGTTTGGTATTATGAGAAAAAAACCGGCGCTGAGCCTGGCCTATCTGCGAGGGTTGTGGCATGGTTTGACTGGGAAAATATTTTTGTCTGGGGATTAAGCTGCTTTTCTGTAAAATATCAGCACAATATTGGTAAGATGTTTTTTTGAACGCCCACTAAATGTGCTATGGATTAGGGCTTTTGGGTGTCTACTTATTGGTTGTAATGCTAAAATGAATGTAATTGTTTAGGTCTGACTGTAAATTGCCCTAAACTCTGGGCTGTTACAAATGAATAAGGTTATATTGTGTGAGAAACGAACCACAATATAACCTTATTCGTTAGCGCTTTTGTGTCCACCAAATGTAAGCTTTACTTCATTTGTTTAGACAGCATTTTTTGTATTTCTTACCACTTCCACAGGGGCAAGGACTATTCCTGCCAACTATTGGAACCTCAAGTGTGGTTTTTGCCCTAAAATGTTTCTTTTTACGATGAGCGTAAATGCCTTTTATATAAAATTTTGTCAAAACTATCCACTTGTTGCTCTACAGCATTTATAAAAGTTTCTGGCGATATTTTACACAAAAGTCCATTTATGTTTTTCCATTGTCCTTTCTTGCTTCAACTTCCACTGAGCATAACTCTTCATTATTCGTTCTCGTTAAGTCAAATGGCATTAATGTTAAAGTAGAACAGGTACATTGGCATTTAGGCAATAAGCAATATTGGTCAAAAACAGAATAATTCCTTTGATTAATTATG